>JBCCFC010000136.1:0-16019 GCA_039029935.1 Chloroflexota bacterium | reverse complement strand
TCAGCATTTGCCAAGTAATTATTATTTGATTGGATAAATTAAATAATATTATTAAGCGTTAAAAACTCGATTTAATGAAAAACGGTGATATCGTTTATGTCTTCAAAAAATGATGTAGCAATTTTAGTATCATCATGTGATAAATTTTCTGATGCTTGGCATCCATTTTTTTCTCTATTTTTTAAATATTGGCCTGAAAATAAGTATCCCGTTTATCTACTGGGAAACCGACAAACATATCCAGATACAAGGGTACATACAATTCATGTGGACGCAGATTTACCATGGTCAACCTGTTTGCGTCTTGCATTAGAAGAAATCCCTCAACCCTATATTGTTCTTTTTTTTGAAGATTTTCTAATTGAAGAACCTGTTGATATAAAAACACTTGAAAAATATATCACCTACTTACAAGATAAGAATGCCGGATATTTAGGACTTCAACCATACCCAGAACCCAGTATAATCTTATCTGATTCCAGTGAGGTCGGTGAAATCGCAAAAGGGTCAGAGTATCGAGTATCGCTATTAGTTGCAATCTGGGAAAAACAAACGTTATTGAATTTAATTGTCGATGATGAGACGCCTTGGGAACTCGAACTGAGTGGTTCTAAACGTAGCAA
Organism: Chloroflexota bacterium; assembly: GCA_039029935.1. Lineage (GTDB taxonomy): Bacteria > Chloroflexota > Anaerolineae > Caldilineales > Caldilineaceae. The sequence goes on along the minus strand of JBCCFC010000136.1, from coordinate 15,396 downwards.
TGATTTAGATGTTTCATTTCTACGAGTTTGGAAAAATGCCGAAGATCATTACCCTATTACGCATGCACCACGCACAGCGATTATTCGTGGTCGTTGGTCAAGAGATGCCGTCCAGCTATGTAAAAAAGAGGGTATCAATATTGATTTGAGTGTCCGTCCCATGATTCCTTTATCTGAACATTGGCGGCGTTCACGACCGGGGTTGATGAAGTATAAGCTCTATAGAGGCGTTATCGCTGGTATGATGCGATTAGAGCAACTTTTTAATAAATTATAAGGTGACGTAATGGCACTTCGCATTAGTATGAATGCCCGGAAAGTAACTGGTCCCTACGGTGGTGGCAATCAATTTGCCACCAATCTGGAAGCGTATTTAGTAGAGCAAGGTCATACTGTTTATCGGACATTAGTGCCTGATCTGGATATAATTCTAATCGTTTCCTCCAATGTGAATCAGCAAACAGCATCCTATAATATCCAAGCGATTCAGGATTACATCACCCTCAATCCAAATACAATGGTAATTCACCGTATAAATACATGTGATGAGCCTCGTGGTATGGACTTAGGATTAAATCAGACCATGCTTCGGGTTAACCAAATTGCCGATGGGACGATTTATATTAGCAACTTTCTAAGAGAGTTGTTTGCAGGATATGGCATGGATATGCATAAGCCGAATGCTGTTGCTTTTAATGGGGCAGATGAAAATATCTTTTATCCCATGGGCCGTGCAGAATGGTCATCGGGCGAGAAATTACGAATTGTGACGCATCATTGGAGTTCTAACTACCTGAAGGGGTTTGACATTTATGAGCGTTTGGACCAACTACTCGCAATCAAACCGTATCAGGATTTATTTGAATTTACGTATATCGGCAATATTCCGCTGGGTGTCAATTTTCAACATACAAAGGTTATCAAGCCGATTGCAGGTGCTGAGTTGGCCGATGCGTTAAGATCACAACATGTCTATTTAACGGCGGCTCGGCACGAGGCGGCAGGAATGCACCATGTCGAAGGCGTTCGTTGTGGCTTGCCTGTATTATTTATAAATTCCGGTGCCTTGCCAGAATATTGTCATCCCTACGGTATTGAGTTTACGCTGATTAACTTTGAGCAAAAGTTGATGGAAATGCATCAGAACTATACTGATTACCGGATAAAAGTTCTGGACTGTCCTTACTCGGCAACATGGATGGCTGAACAATATGAACAAATGTTTATTGATTTGACAACAAATCGACAAATACAGCCTGAGCCTAGTATTTTAAAAAAATTACAACATACTGTTGTCACTCGCCCTCAAAGAGCGTTTAATAAAGTTCGAGGGTTGGGGACAAAAGCTATAAAATATTTACGATAGCCTGAAATAATTTATGACCAATTTACGCAATGTCTATGCACAAAAGGCACTGGACCAAATACCACGTCTGCTCAGTAATCTGGACCGTAGCCCATTTTCGCCAACCTATGGGTGTTTTCACCGTGACTACTGGTTAGATAAAACTTCTGACTTTCCGGATGCTGTTCGTCAGTTTGCCGTTCATGCGCTTGCTCTCGTTTATAAATATGAGATGCCGGATAATATTTATGTCAATCAGACAAAAATTCGTGATTATGCAATCGCTGGATTAGACTTCTGGGCCAGTATTCAACATAAAGATGGTTCTTTTGATGAGTTCTATCCCTATGAGCGTGGATGGGTTGGGCCATCTGCCTTTACGTGTTTTACCACGATGGAAGCATTTGTCCTATTAGAGGATGAGATACCTGCTGATGTCTCAGAGCGAGTGCGCGGAGCAATTCGTAAAGCTGCGTATTTTATTGCCAAGGGTGAATCCGAGGAAGACCATCTTGCCAACCACCATGCAATGGCCTGTCTTGCGCTGTGGAAAGCTTATCGTCTTCTGGGTGAACCTGAATTAAAAACGGCCTATGACCAAGCCTTTGAGACATTTTTAACCTATCATAATTCAAATGAAGGGTGGTCACGGGAATATGATGGCGTTGATCCAGGATATTTATCAGCGACAGTTTCCTTTTTTGGCAAAATTTATCAGGACAACCCTGATCCGACTCTTTTAAAGATTCTGCAAGAGTCAGTCGAGTTTGCGGCCTATTTTGTCTATCCCAATGGCTTTTACGCCGGGAGCATGGGTAGCCGCAATACACTCCATTTTTACTGTCATGGATTTGAGATTTTAGCCAACGAAATCCCTTTGGCTGGGGCGATTGCAGAGAAAATGTTAATTGGTCTGGATGAAGGAAAACTTGTTCCGCCAGCCATTATCTCGGATCGTTATGTCGTCTATCGAGTGCCAGAATTTTTGCAGTCATATGTAGACTACACCGAGAGAGCCGAGTCGCCACCGCCCCTGCCCTATGAGCGTCCACCCTTTACACAATATTTTCCTGAATCACGTATTTTTGTATCAAGCAATCCGCAACGTTACCTGATTGCCAATTTAGCCAAAGGCGGTGTTGTTAAGATTTTTGATGGTAATAGTGGCGCATTGGTCTTTAATGATTGTGGTTTGATTGGGCAGACAGACGACAATAAGATTGTGTCATCACAATGGGTAGACCCAACCTATGAATGTGAAGTAACCGATTCTGGTTGGGCTGTGCGTGGACAGATGCACATTGTCCCTTCGACCAAACTATTCAATCCCGCGAAAAATATTCTTTTTCGCTCAACACTAGTTGCATTGGGTTGGAATCCGACCTTCTCCCATTTGCTTAAAGGGCAAATTCGTAAAATGCTGATTTTGGGGCAGCGGTCGGTGCCAATTCAATTTGAACGTCGGCTTCAAATTGAACAAGATGAATCAGACAATGAGAGACTAACGCTAGAGGATACTATCGAATTGGGCGAAAAAGTGACATTGCAGTCATTATCGGTGGGGGATGAATTTTTTGTCCGTCATGTTCCGCAAAGTCGTTACTTTCAGCCACAAGAATTAGATGTAGATGGGTATGAACTTTCACCATCTGAATTAGCACAGCTAAATTCAGAGCGAACTCTAGCGATTCAAACAGTCTTATCTGACCAACAAAAAGTTGAGACACATCAAGTTATATCAGGCTCTCAAGCAAGCATACAGGTAGATTCATCAATCCCGCTACCTATGGGTGTATATGATGTTGATTATTTTGAAGGACGCCAAACCAAACGTCAATTGATTTATCGACTTGAAAGACGAACAGATGAGGTGGAAGCCGCCATTCGTCGCTACAGCGATTCCCTAAAAGTGGTGGTTGATATTGGGACGGCAGATGCGCTAATGCTAGAGAAGCTGCGTACACGATTGGATACCCAAGGTACGATGTTTGTTGGACTTGACTATAGTATCAGTCTGTTACAGACCACGTCTCTGCCAAATATCTATAAACTGCAATCCGATGCATTGGCCTTACCCATTGCCAGTGATTCGACAGATGTGATTATTGCAACAGCCATTATTGAGCATGTGCCGGATGCCAAAGCGATGTTACAAGAATGTATGCGTATTCTTCGCCCAGGTGGTATCATGGTCGCAACAACACCAGATCCAACGATGGAACACATTTCATCGACGATTGGACTATTAAAGGATGCTGGTCATCAAGAGACGTTTAATTTGCGCCAATTACGCACTTTGTTTGAAACCTCTGATTTCCAAGTGCTAGAAACAAAAAAGTTTATGTTTTCGCCCATTGGTTTTCCTGCCGAAAAACAAATTGAACGGTTTTTTGGTCCATTGGGATTAAGTTTAATTATGGCAAATCAGTTAATCATTGCAAAGAAATAGCATATCATAAGGGACAGAAGGATGACGAAAGTACTTGGGCTCTATGATTGGCATAATTGTGGGGCTGCCCTAGTCGAAGATGGTCAAATCATTGCGGCAATAGAAGAAGAGCGATTATCTCGAACCAAAGTTGATTTTGGTATGCCATATCGAGCAATCCAACACGTATTAGAAATGACCTCGACGGATTGGGATGACCTCGATGCTATTGGCGTCTGTGGTATCTATGACCCAACGGCATTGGTTCGCTGGAAACAAGGCAGTTTCCAGTTTGAACGAGAGATTAGTGCAAAATGGCGTATGCAATACGCGTTATGGAAAGTATTCTATCAAATGCGTAGCTTTCCACCGTTGCGTATGATTGAAAAAGAGGCAAACCGGCGGATTATTCATCGACAATTATCCACAATCGGGTCTGTCTCTCTCTCCGATATCCATCATATTGACCATCATCTTTGTCATGCCAATGTTGGGTATTGGACAAGCGGCTATCAAGATGCGCTTGTTGTTGTTATTGATGGTTCTGGTGATGGGCATTCTGCAACCATCTATACGGCGAAAGATGGTGATTTAACCTTTATTGCTGGCTCCAAAGAAACGGCGTCGTTGGGGAAATTTTATGCAAACGCCACCCTTGGGTTGGGTTTCAAGAAATTGACGGGTGAGGGGAAGCTGATGGGATTGGCAGCGTATGGTGATCCTGAGCCATATTATCCTCATTTAGAGCATGTACTTGAGTTTGAGGATATCGATACGTTACAACTCAAAAATAATGAAGATTTGCTGGGCAATGGCTGGTCACTCAAAATCCGCAAAGATTTAGAGACCTTTTCCAAAGAAGACATTGCCGCCGCCGTTCAGAAGCGATTTGAAGACCTTTCAAGCAAGATTGTCACCCATTTTGCTCAGAAATTTTCGTTGGGCAATGTGGTCCTTGTGGGTGGTAGTGCCATGAATGTCAAATTGAATCAGAAAGTCCGCGAATCTGATGGCATTGACAGTACACATATTGTTCCAGCTATGACGGATTCTGGCGTATCTAGTGGGGCCGCTTTGGCAACCTACCATCATCTGATTAACCGGACATCGCAAGAGAAACCAGCCTATGTCCGTCTACAAAATGCCTATCTGGGGCCGGGATATAGCAATGATGAAGTCAAAGCTGTCTTAGACCGTCGTGGATATGGTAATAAAGCAGAGTATATTGAGGATATTGATACGCATATTGGCAACCTAGTTGCGGACAATGCAATTGTTGCGCGCTTTGAAGGACGGATGGAATATGGACCACGTGCATTGGGGAATCGTTCGATCCTTGCGTTAGCCACACGCACTGATATTGAGGATACGCTTAACAAACGATTGAAGCGGGACGAGTTCATGCCTTTTGCCCCCTCGATCATGGAAGAGTATGCGTCTGAATACCTCGAAAACTATGTGTATTCGCCTTTTATGGTCGAAACATTTACCGTCAAAGAGGAATACCGCCCAACATTTCCAGCGATAGTTCATGTTGACGGGACGCTACGTCCCCAAGTTGTGCGCAAAGACGTGTCACCTGGTTATTGGCAGGTGCTGCAAACGATTGGTGAACGCACTGGTTATTATCTGGTCCTAAACACAAGCTATAATATGCATGGCGAGCCAATCGTCTGTTCACCGGACGATGCCCTGAACTCGTTTGAACAGGGGCCTGTTGACTATATTGCTATGGGTAACTGGCTGCTGCCCTTTGAGACTTGAGGATAGCTCTGTGAAGTATGTCCGGTTTATCGGTATTCTGCTATTTATCGTCATATTGCTCCGGCTCGACTTAGGCCAATTAAGCCAAACATTCCAGAGGGTTAATGCAGTTGTCTTGAGTATTGCTTTTTTTCTGAATTTGCCAATGGTATTTTTTAAAGTTTTACGCTGGAAGATGACATTGGCAACCCAAGGTATTCAATATGGGCTGGGGAAATCGTTCCTCGCCTATACGGGGAGTATTTATATTGGGCTAATCACACCTGGTCGGTTGGGAGAATTTGTCAAAACCGTCCATATTACACAGGATTGCCAAGTATCGACAGGTAAAGCACTCTCTAGTGTTCTTGTAGATCGCCTGTTTGATCTTTATGCACTCCTGACAATCGGCGGTATTGCGCTATTGACGTGGGTGAGCGCAAGTTGGTCCAACACAGAGAGTGCAGCCTATGCCTTCTGGGGATTTGTTGCTTTATGCGCAATGCTTATCTTGCCATTGATTATTTTTTTGAATGATGGACTATTTGCAAGCATACGCCGTTTGTCTACCTATTTGGGAAAACTGGGCAAAAATTTATTCAAAGACGACGGGCTATTAATGCAGCTACGCAATGGTTTGCAACAGCTCTCGTGGGCGTGGTTCGGTGCAGGCATTATACTAACGGTTATTTCATATAGCATTTTTTTCTTTCAGAGTTATCTAATTGCGGTTTCGTTAAGCATCCCGATCCAGATTACAGAGGCGATGTATGCCGTTTCTATTGGTAGTTTAATCACATTTATCCCGATTTCTATTTCAGGTATTGGGACACGGGACGCCGCCATTGTAGCCTATTTGACAAGCCTTCAAATTGATGGAGAATCAGCAATTGCATTTTCGCTGCTCATCTTCTTTACAATTCAGGTCGGTGGAGGGCTTGTGGGTGCTGTTTCTTGGTGGTTGAAGCCTGTATCAATTCAATTTGCGAGACAAAATAAAAGTGCTATATCGAGCAATGGAGAACAGCTAACATAATGTCTCTTACAATAGTTATACCTGCCTATAATGAAGAAAACGGTATCGGTCCCGTTCTTGACCATCTAAACCAAGTTCTTGAGGCAAATTCTGATAATGGCTTTGTATATGAAATTCTTGTTGTGGACGATGGCTCCGAAGATAATACCAAAGAAGTTGCTCTACAATATGATAACATCACCGTATTACAACATCGATTCAATCGTGGATATGGGGCAGGGCTGAAAACAGGCATTCGCCATGCTTCTTATGATATCATCTGCATTACAGACGCTGATGGTACATATCCCAATGATCAAATTCCCGTTCTTTATAACCATTTTGTGGACGGTAGCTATGATATGGTTGTCGGTGCGCGTACTGGTGAGAATGTATCCATTCCACTTGTCCGCCGACCGGCCAAGTGGTTTATTGGACAATTAGCCAATTTTGTTGCGGGGGAGCCAATTCCTGATATTAATTCGGGACTCCGTATTTTTCATAAGCCTGTGGCTCAGTCGTTTCAACAGATTTTGCCTGATGGGTTCTCGTTTACAACCACCATCACGCTGGCAATGCTGACAAACAATTATCGGGTTGATTACCTCCCCATCAACTATGCCCAGCGTATTGGTCGTTCAAAAATCCGTCCAATCCGAGACACACTAAACTTTATTCAACTCATATTGCGAATTGGGCTTTACTTCTCACCTTTAAAAATATTTTTACCCGTTAGTGGGGTGTTATTTGTCATATCTTTTATTCTAGCTCTCTTTACCCATTTTGTTCTTGGGCAACTCGCCGATATTAGCACCCTTGTTATTTTTATGACGGCTATCCAAATTGGTACAGTAGGACTATTGGCCGAATTGATTAATCAACGTTTAGAGAATCGCTATCGGATAGAGGACCATGACGAAAACTAGGCTACACCCGTCAATCCTTTTTCTTTTCTCCATACTTATCGTGAGTTCTGTCGCGCTCATGTATTTGCTGGTTTGGGAGCATGGGACATTTACAGGCGGTGATTCGGGGTCTTATTTGACTCGTGGTGTCAGTTTCTATGAGGGACAAGGATTCCGCAGACCTGTTTATGATTTTGAAACCGATGTCATTACTTGGACCGTTGATGGGCGTATGGAGTTAACCTCTGTTGTCTACGCATTTCTCATGTCAGTCGGAATCTCAGCGTATGACGTGCCATCAGTGGTATCCATCTTGGGGTGGTTGATGTTCTTAACAGGGACAGGCGTTCTTGCTTATCGCTTAAGTTCATCTGTTGCCACAACGATTATTACATTGTTAACTACTTCTATCACATGGTCCCATTTAACCATTTTTCAGACAGCCGTATCAGAAGTCATTTTTTTGCCTATCCTCGTATGGACTCTTGCCCTTTTTGTAGATTACCCGACAACGAATAAGCGTAACTATTCCAGATTGATTCTCTGTACCGTCTTGCTCGCATTCTTAATGCTGACACGGTATTCTGGTGGCTTTCTTTTTGGTGGAATTGGGTTGTGGCTCTTATGGTGGCGGATTTATCAAAATAAGTTTTGGCAATCCATCCCTGAATTTTTGACACTATTTTGCGCATGTCTACCAGCGATAGCAGTCATCCTCTATAAACAACGCTACTTCTTGAATGTGGTCAGTGGAAACGATGACGCACAACATACATTTCTTGTTGGTTTGGTTGCGGTTATTCGCTCTTGTCTCCAATTATTTATCCCGGCTGTACATCACCCGTCAACAACAAAAATCACCCAAGGTGAAGACCTGTTTTTTTTCTATCTTGTCCCTATTTATCTTTTATTAGGCGTAGGCTTGCTCTATGCATTTTGGCAAATGCGCGGGCGTATTGCGGGTGTAATCACACCACCACGCTCACCAATAATCATCTTGGCGAGTATCTATCTTGGCCTATATGTACTTCTGCAGCCCGTTATGATTTTTTCGCCAATGGATTTTCGTGATTCAACGACGTTACTCGCATTGTTACAACCGTGGCTGATTTTCATATTTACACAAACAATGTGGCAGATTCGTTTTGCCGTTATTTATTTATTATTCAATTATTTGATTGTTCTTGCCCCTGTAATAACAGCAAATTTTAGTCAAGGAATGCCTGATTTGCTATCTTTATCACCACCCCGTATTCATGATTTGAGCGGACAAACAAAAAAAATTGATACGTTACTTGCGCAAGGTGTGCCAGAGTGGCTAATTATCCGTTCTCCCAGAGCAAAAACACTACCAATTCACCATCAGGACCTCATCGAATATCTCAAACGCTACAAGAGTGATGTGGTTATTGTAAAACATAGTTGGTCTACAATCGCACCATTCTATCCTGATCCACTCAATTTAGGTACGCCTTATAGCACCTACCTACCAGCAAGGATTGATACAATTCCGTGTGAATCTAAACGAAATGTTGCCATTGTCTTGCTAGATTGGGGGAGATACATAAGAAATGTCGATGAGGCAAAGGCTGTGCTAGAGGCGAAATGTCCCGATCTGCAAAAAACACGGCTGAGTAATAGCACTGTGTATCAATTGGGCAAACTTGAGTAATAAAGATGATCATTTCAACAAAAGTTCGTCGACTGTCCAAACGGACACAAGAGCTTAGACTGCATATGTCCCACCGTGCAATGTATGAGTTTTCGACATGGATGAAGATAAAGCCGACCCCAAGCTTATATTATATTGTACCCAATGCCAACTGGGTGATTGATGAAATTGGTGCTTATCTTGTTAGAACAATTAGTCATACATATGATTTGTCTGCTCATGTTTCGTTGACTGATCGCTGGCTGAGAGGTCAAATTGTCCACTATGGCACGTTAGGTTCGTTTGTACGTAATTTACAATTTGGGCGAATTGAAAATAATATCTCCATAGCTACTGTATTTCATGGTAATCGCACTGAACAATTTCCAGAACTAAAGCGGCAGCTTGATTTATTAGTTGAACACAAACATTTGCCTACGCAGGTTATTACTGCCTCTTCTTTGATGGCGGATCGGCTGGCTCAATGGCAAATTCCAAGAGAAAAGATCACTCGAATCCCATTGGGTGTTCATCTAACAAATTTCCAACCCACGACTCTGGAACACAAAAAACAAATTCGACATCAACTAAATATTCCAGATGATCACATCTGTATTGGTTCTTTCCAAAAAGATGGCAATGGCTGGGGTGAAGGAGACACACCAAAGCTCATTAAGGGGCCTGATGTCTTCTTACAGGTCATTGAACGGTTACATAAACATTACCCTATCCATGTTCTATTGACAGCTCCTTCGCGGGGGTATGTCAAACGGGGGTTAGAGCAGTTAGGGGTTCCCTATACACATCGGCTTTTAGCAAATCATGCTGAGATTGTTGACTATTATCATTGCTTGGACCTGTATTTGGTGGCCTCACGCGAAGAGGGTGGGCCTGAAGCACTGCCAGAAAGCATGGCAACGGGTATTCCCCTAGTGTCAACGCGTGTTGGCATGGCTCCTGACATGATTGTCCATGAACAGAATGGGTTGCTGGCTGAGGTCGAGGATGTCGAGGGGCTTGCAGCATCCGTGGCACGATTAATTGAAGATGACGAGCTACGTCAGAAGATTATTGACAATGGCTATCAGACGGTACAAGCCTATGACTGGTCACATTTAGCCCATCGTTATTACCATGAGGTTTATCAGCCAATTTTAGAGCAACTGACATGAATCCAAAACGTTTTTTACGCAAATCATTTTTGGCGGGCTTGAACAAGCTACCGCCCGATAAAACACTACGCTTTTTGTTCTCGCTTGATCAGTGGCTCTATTATCTACAAGGGCAAGTCGCGTCTAGCTATGGTGGTGGTATTCATACCAAACATCGCCATATGAACTATCATCAGTTTTTTGTTCGGCAAATACAGCCCGAAGAACGTGTTATTGATATTGGGTGTGGGTTGGGGGCTGTCGCATATACGGTGGCCCAAGAGTCTGGTGCTTCCAAGGTTGTGGGCATTGACTTGAGTGCTAAAAGCATCGCAATGGCCCAAGAGAGGCATCAGCATCCCAAAGTTGACTATCGGGTGGGGGATGCGCTTGTTGATTTGCCCGATGAAGCCTTTGATTTGGTGATTTTGTCCAATGTGCTGGAGCATTTGCCTGGACGCCCTGAATTTTTGCGGCGGGTACAAGCGGCTTTGTCGCCTTCACGCATACTGATACGTGTGCCGCTCTTTGAGCGTGATTGGCGTGTGCCGTTGAAAAAAGAATTAGGGGTTGAGTGGCGTTTGGACCCTACACATGAGATTGAGTACACGCACGAAACCTTTGCCCAAGAGATGGACGAAGCCAATCTTGATATTATTTATCAAGAAATTCGCTGGGGCGAAATCTGGGCAGTGACTCAACCCAGTGAATAAAAAGTGCCAGTGAATAAAAAGTACATGCCGGCCTATTCAGATATTCATTTAACATTATTTCTTTCCCGTGCAACACCCTTAGCGCGTTGGTCACAAATTGGCACAATAGACCGCGAGTTGGCATCGTATGCTCATCTGTCAGAAGTGCTTGGCAAATTGTCGATTGTTACCGTTGGTGGTGACGAAGAGCGTCAGCACATAGACGGTCTTGCCGACAACGCCGATATATTGGTCAATCGACGCGGCATTCGTCCAAATCTACATAGTTTACTTGCACCAATCATCCATCGCTCGCCACTCAAACAGGCGACCGTTTATAAGACCAATCAACTGGATGGCAGTTGGACAGCGTTGATTGCGGGACGATTGTATCGTAAACCTGTTGTTGTGCGTCTGGGGTATCCTTGGGCAAGAAATGTGCGTGGTGAGGGCATTCGAGGCGTCAAAGTCAAGCTGATTGAGTTGCTTGAGTCCTTTGTGCTGAAGAATGCAGATACAATCGTGGTAACGACTGCAGAACTTAAGTTGTATCTGTGTGAGCAGTATCGTCTGGATGCGGATACTGTGAATATTATCCCCAACTATGTCGATACAGATAAGTTTGCACCGCAATCTTCGACTGCTCAGAAAACAGCGCAGAATCCACGGGGGATTTGTTTTGTAGGGCGGTTGAATGTTGTCAAAAATCTGGATTTGTTATGCCAAGCCATTGCTGAGATTCCGGATGCATCGTTGACACTGGTTGGTGATGGTGATGAGCGGGCATCATTGGAACAATGGGTGAAAGAACATGGACTGGAAGAGTGGATTCACTTCAAAGGGATTGTCAACAATTCATTGTTGCCAGAGATCATCAATGAACACGCTGTGTTTATTCTCCCTTCTCGCTTTGAAGGCCATCCCAAAGCGTTGATCGAGGCAATGGCCTGTGGTGCGGCGGTTGTGGGGACAAATGTCAATGGGATTCGCAACTTGATTCAACATGAACAGACAGGATTGCTCTGTGAGCCGACGGTTGAGGGCATTCGCAACGCACTGCAACGGCTATTGGATGATGAGGCACTTCGGCTACGGCTAGGTAACGCGGCGCGAGACTTTGCTGTGGCTGAGTATAGCCTTGACCGTATTGTACAGATTGAGCTTGCGCTCTTAGCGCAGGTTCAACAAACGTATGCGCAAAAATCTTGAATTCACCATGCATGATATTCTCTGCTTTTCTTCAACGGACTGGGACGACATCTGGGGGAGCCGCCAACAGGTGATGATTCGCATGGCCCAGCGCGGGCATCGTGTGTTCTTCATTGAACGTCAGACTCGCGTTGAGTTGTTGATGCGTTACCCTATCCAACGTCAAAACAAATGGAAACGTTGGCAAGAGGGGATACGGACCCTAGAAACGACAGGTGCGCCCATTCATATTGTCAGCCTGCCGCCATTGTTACCGGGTGCATACTACGCTGTTGCCATTAATACACTTAACCAACGGCTATTGCGCCCTTGGGTAAAGCGATTTTTGCGCAAATACGATGTAGTTGACCCGATTTTGTGGTTGTATAAGCCAGAGCAATATCCGTTGATTGGTCAGTTTGGTGAGTCTATCAGCGTCTATCATTGCATTGATGAGTTTACAGCAGGGACAGTGGGTCGTAAAAAAAAGACGATTCAAACATTAGAAGAAAATCTGCTCACACAGGTTGACTTAGTTTTTGCAAATTCGCAGCTTACCTATAAAAGTAAACGTAAAATTAATCCCAATACATTCCGTATTCCTAGTGGGGCGGATGTAGAACATTTTTTACAAATACAGAATCCTGCCTGTAAACTTCATCCATCTATTGCCGATATTCCTACCCCGATTGCAGGTTTTCTGGGGAATATTGCAGAGCGCATTGATGTCTCGTTATTAGCAACAATCGCTGAATCTTTACCCAATTGGCAGTTTGTCTTTGTCGGCCAAGTACACCCACAACTCGTCGATGTACAACCATTAAAAAATCGACCAAATATTCATCTACTTGGTAAATTCCCTTTTGCACAATTACCCAGCCTTGCCAAGGGGTTTGATATTTGCCTATTACCTTATGTACAAAATGATGAATTGGCACAATACCGCAGCCCACTCAAACTATACGAATATCTAGCAACAGGAAAACCCATTATCAGTACGCCACAGCCCGAAGCCGAAGAATTTGAGGGGCTAATTCATATTGCCTCAACGGCAGAGGAATGGATTTATCAAATAGAAACTATTGGCATTAATGACACGCCAAGTAAGAAAACAGCAAGGCTAACCGAGGCAAACAAACATTCATGGGATGCGCGTGTTCATCGCATGGAATCTCATATATATGGACTTTTAAACATAGAGCGTAAATGAACATACTATGACTCAAAATGACAAAATCACATTCTCTTTTGGGGAAAACTGGCTAAACTACCTAGATACTGTTACCCAAGAAAGATATCAACAAGCATACGACTCACTCGCCAATCTGCTGGATTTAGAGGACCTGACAGGTCAAACTTTTCTTGACATTGGTTGTGGTAGTGGTCTCTTTTCGGCGTCGGCACTGAGCATGAATGCCCAGAAAGTTATCAGTGTGGATGTTGATCCAAAGAGTGTACAAGCGACACAATCGCTCAAAGAGCAGCGTCACGATGTAGAGCATTGGCAGGTTCTACATGGGTCAATTTTGGATGATGCGTTTGTCAGCCAACTGGAGCCAGCAGATGTTCTCTATTCATGGGGCGTGCTGCACCATACAGGCGAGATGTGGCGAGCCATTGATAATGCCAGCAAACTTGTTAAGCCAGACGGTTTATTCATCATTGCTATCTATAACAAACACCGCACTTCGGAATTTTGGCTTCGCTATAAACGGCTTTATAACAGCAGCGGCACAATTGGAAAGCAAGCCTTAGCTTGGACTTTCTTCATCCCAAGAATGGCAAGCCGTTTGGTCAAAGGTAAACACCCCTTACGCGAAAAGCGAGGTATGTCAGTTTATTATGATGTGATTGATTGGGTTGGGGGATTGCCCTATGAATATGCATCGTTTGATGAGATTATGGATTTTTGTCAAGCACGTGGGTTTACATTACAAAAATCAATTCCTACGTCGTCGATTGGGTGTAACCAATTTGTCTTCCGGCTTGAAGAATGAGCGTAACGGTGTTGCTTTCGGCGCTAAGGAATAGCAATTATTTAATTTACACACGTTCAGTTAGCACGCCTCGTGCTTACAGTGAGTTGGCAGAAAATGGGCTAATTACGCTGAAAAATGCCGCATAAGCTGCCTGACCAGAGGAACCTTTTCACTCATCTTTTTGGGTTACAAGCAGTACTACCACTGGTAAATACCAACTCACTGTAACTGTGCGGGTCTGCTCCAAATGGGTACGTTATTTAATTGCCATTCCTAAATAGGAACAGTATAGCCATCTGTCATATTTTTTCTATTCATGACGTACTGACCTTGATTTACCATTGGTGCTATTGCAATGTGTCATGCATCTGAATTATTTTGTATATGGTACAATTGCTATAAATGACGCGCAAATAAGCATAGAAATGATAGATTGACTATAGTAGATGCTATAGATGGAGAGGTGTGACACATGGAGAGATTTTTTAATACCGAGGGACCCGTAAAGGCAGAGAAACATTACGCAATTGATCCCTTAAAACGGTGTAACTTGAGTGAAATTATCGAATTGATTCACCGCGAGAAATACTTTATTCTTCATGCACCTCGTCAGACAGGAAAAACATCGTTGATGCTGGCTTTAATGGATTATTTAAATGATGAAGGCATCTATCATTGTCTATATATCAATACAGAGGTTGGACAAGCTGCGCGCGAGAACGTATATGACGCCATCCATGCGATTCTGTCTCAACTTGCAATTGAAGCCGAGGGTTGTTTAGATGATGCCTATCCATTAGAAATTGCCAATAAAACATTAAATGAGGTTGGCGCATTTTCTGCATTAAACAGCGTTCTTACACGGTGGTCACAGCACCAAACCAAACCAATTGTGCTATTGTTAGATGAAGTGGACTCGCTTGTTGGTGATACGCTTGTCTCTCTTTTGCGGCAGTTGCGTGCTGGATATAACAAACGGCCTGAACGATTTCCTCAAAGTATTATTCTTTGTGGTGTTCGCGATATACAGGATTATCGTATCCATGCTAGTAGTGAAAAAGCAGTCATTACCGGAGGTAGCGCATTTAATATCAAGGCCGAGTCTTTGCGAGTTGGCGATTTGGATAAAGAGGAATCGTTGCAATTATACAAGCAGCATACAAATGAGACAGGGCAGCAGTTTACAGTAGATGCGTTAGAAAGATTATGGGGGTTATCACAGGGGCAACTGCCGCAAAAGAGAGACAAGCGTATCACCAACAAGCGAGTCCACTTCATCTAACAATAGCACAATTGGTT
>JBCCFC010000135.1:0-16025 GCA_039029935.1 Chloroflexota bacterium | reverse complement strand
CTTGGCTGTTGGCGACTCCTTCACCTGTACAGTCACAGGCACGGCGCAGGAAGGCCAATATCGCAACGAAGTCACGGTTGAAGGCTTTGTCGAGAACCTGTCTGGTGAAAATGCAACCGACACCGATGTCAGCCATTATGTGGGTGAGGGTGCGGACTTGAGCATTACGAAAGTTGACAACGTTGACCCCGCCGATGCGGGTGAACCACTCTTCTACACGATTGTCTACAGCAATGCTGGCCCATCCGATGCTGTAAATGTGGTCATCGAAGAGACACTGCCACTGGGTGTCCTGCTCAACGAAATCATCAGCCAAGACCCAGACATTGGTCTGCCAACGCCAATTTGGTCTGCGGGTCAACCCTTTGTGCTGCGTTGGACGATTCCATCGCTGGCAGCGGGTGCGTCAGGTGAAATTGTGCTACACGTAGACACCGACCCCAGCTTGGAAGGTGGTACGATTGAGAACGTCGTCACCATCGACAGTGACACACCAGACACCAACCCAGACAACAACGAGGATGTTGAGCCAACGGACTTCCGCATTGGTGGCGTCGGTAATCCAACGGCAATTGAGTTGTTGAGCTTTAGCACCAGCTCGTTGCCCAATGGCAGTACATTGGTGCGCTGGGTGACGGGTACAGAGGTCAATACGCAGGGCTTCGACCTTTATCGCATGACGGGTGAAGCAACAACCTTTGATGCAGGCAACGCAGCCCATGTCACCGAAGGTGTCGAGATTACGGGTGAAAGTGTCTTTGGGGGTGAATATACCTTCATCGACAACAGTGCTGTGCCGGGTGTAACGTATACCTACTGGTTGGTTGAGACTGAAATCAGCGGTGAGGTCAACACTTATGGACCTGCGGGTGGTTCGACTGAGATTAGCAGTACGCCAAGCCAATCGGGAAGCTTCTCGATTTTCTTGCCTGTTGTACAGCGATAAGATGGAGGAGTTGAAAGGGTGAAGAGTTGAAAAGTTGAAAGGGTGAAGAGCTGAAAAGTTGATTGTTTACTCTTCACTCTTCACTTTTCCCCCTTCACCCTCTCCCACTCCATCAAAATCGCCCGATTGACAGGCACATGCGTCAACGCCGATTGACGCATGTCCACATCCTCAATCTGGTCGGCCCACGCCATGAGTTGCTCGACAAGGGCTGTCAACAGGGTTGATTGGCGTGGGTCATTCATTGCCTGCATCAGTTGATAGCAAATCCACGCGGGATAAAAATAGTCAAGACGAGCGCATTGGAGCGATGTCAGATCAAGCCTGCTCCAGACCGCTTCCATAGACTGCCGTACCCCATCGACATCTTCTAAGTGTAATGAGACTTTGGCCAGCCCAGTATAGACCCCAAGTTCTAAATGGGGCTGGTTCAGTTCAATCGCTTTATCAAGCCCTTTCTGGAAAAACTCAGCGGCTTTTTGATAGTCCCCGCTGGCGATCCATGCATCGCCAATATAGCCATAGACAATCGTCATGCCATCCGCCTGATTCATTTTATCGACCAAACGCAGGGCTTGCTCTGCAAAGTCCAGTGCGCTATCAACGTTATGAGACCAGATGTTGATGGCACTCAGATAACAATATGTATAGCACATGTTGTTGATATCCTGCGCCTTTTCAAAGAATTCAATGGCTTTTTCTAAATAGGTCGTAGCTTTTTCAAGTTGCCCAACCATCACATAAAGGATACCTAAGCTTGTATACACATCCGATGTCTGCATCCGCAATCCCATCTCTGTCAACAACGCAAAGGAGGCTTCTTGGTATTGAATACTCTCCGTGATTCTGCCCTGCCGCAGACATAAACGACCCAACGAATCCAGTGTGTTGACCACATCCTCAGACATTTGTAGCTTTTGGTGAATTTTTAACGCATCATACATATACCGCTGCGCCGGCTCAAATTCTTCCTGAACCTCTGCGCATTTTGCCCAAAATCGCAATACATGGGCAACCCCATGTTGGTGGCCGATTTGTTGATAACAGCTCATGGCGGCTTGGCTATAGCGATCTGCCTGCTCAAAATTGTTTTGATAGAGTGCCATATTTGCCAACAGAAAATATGTATCGGCTTGCAGTGTGGCCACTTGATGCAATGGTATTGGGTGCTGTTCTATCTGTGTTAAGGCCTGTTGCGTATGTTTGATGGCTTCATCGGCACTGCCCAGCCGGGTTAGGGCCATTCCCAATATCAAGTGACATCGAATTTCGTCTACGCCCCTTGGGCTGTTATGGTCCATAGCCAAGGCATCCATTGCCTTGCGCTGTGCCATGACATAGTCACCCATTTCGAAATAGATTTTTGCCTCCACAATTTGGCTGCGTCCTTGAAGCTGTTGATATAAAATCGAGGATGACTGGGTGAAAGGAGCTTGTGTTCTCTCATTGGCGTCACCCAAATTTTGTTGAAGTGCATAGACCATATCCAAGCCCTCTTGATACAGCCCCATACACCCATAGGCGTCCACAACCGCGTCAAGCGTTTCCTGAATCAGATGAAAATAGCGACGCTGGACCGCTTGTTGCCATGCTTGACGGATATTCTCGAACTCGCGCCGCAGCGTTGCCAAGGCCAGAGGTGCATCTTCACCATTGAGTCGGTCTGCCTCGTTCATCATAAGACGCAAATAATAGGCACAATAGGCGGACCAGAATTGATTTAAATCAAGCGGCGTATCCTCTTGAATGATTTGGGTATGGACCCACTGACGGGTCAAAAAATGGAGTCCATACCGTCCCTGTTCATGCAGCGAAAGCAAGGAATGGTCTGTAAGCCTTTTGAGGACCATGATATTGCTTTTTGTGATGGCACTCACGGCTTTCTGCGAAAAGTTGCCAACAAAGAGTGAACATTGGGCGAGCACTTTCTGTGCTTGTGTTGGCAACATCTGCCATGAGTGGGCAAAGACAACTTCCATGCTCTGATGACGCAATACATCGGCATCAGCGGACAGGTAGGTGATATCATTTTGTAGTAAAGCCAAATCATGTGTCAGTTGTTCAAAAATTTCTTCACAACGAAGATGCCCAATCCATTGTGCAGCCAACTCAATCGCCAGCGGCAACCCATCCACCAATTGACAAATTTTGATAATATAGGGCAGGTTTGTCTGGGTTGCAACAAAGTCAGGGTGTTGTCGTTTTGCACAGTCGATAAAAAATTGCAAGCAAGGGTAAGGCAATGTCTGTGGCTGGGATGCAGATATATCAGGGTTGATTGTTGCCCTTTGTCCCGATTGTGCGGAATGCGCCCACTCTGCAAGCCATACATCTCTCCAAAGGGGGGTTATCTCCTCTTCTTCTTCTTCTGCGGGTGTAGACAGCGACTCAACGATTAACACAGCCTCGTCCATTAAATTCAGCCGCACCCGTGATGTGACGAGGATAACCAAATCTGGCGCATTCTGGAGAAGACGGACCAATAGGGCGGCTGCGGGCAACAGATGCTCAAAATTATCCAAAATCAATAGGAGCGGATGGGTTGCCAGATAATCCATTACCACATCCACCTGCTGTGCATCGGGGGGACAGGGCAGACGTAGCGTATTGGCAATCGCTATACAGAGGGCATCCATCATCACCCGCTGTGTCTCTTTATCAAGCGCACGATGTCGATCATCAGCACCAAACGTTTCTGTCGTCGGCTGTACACCCGCTAATGGCACAAAACAGACGCCGTGTGCAAAGTGCTCTTCAACCAGCTGCGCCAGGGTCAAGGCAATGTGGCTCTTGCCCGCGCCCCCCATCCCAACAAGGGTGATGAGTCGATAGGTTGCCGTCTGCAAATAGTATTGTGCTGTGGAGAGAAATTCTTCACGGCCATACAGGGGTAAGACAGAGGATGGCGCATGATGTTTTTTTGCTGGGCTGGAAGCGGTCGGCTCTGAGAAAGTTGCGGACTGCTTGGTCGGTGGCCCCTCTTGTTTATCTGGCGTGGATTCTCCGGCACGAATTTGCTCTACAAGCCGCTCGGTCTCTTCATCAGGTGGGACATCCAATTCCTGTTCAAGCATCTTTTGCAGCATGGCATACTGCTCCAACGCGGCCCAGCGTTGCCCACTTTCATACAGCAGCCGCATTTTGAGTCGATGTCCTTCCTCATGCCAGGGGACAAGGGCGAGCAATCGATCTAAATCGTCATGCGCCTGGGTTTGATTCCTCTGTAGCACCATCGCATCGCTCAACCGATAGAGCAGTGTTGCGACCTTCATCCGCATCTCTTCGCGCATTTCGGCCACCCAATCACTAAAATCAGGTGTTTCTGGTAGATCAAAATCTGCCAAAAATTCTCCCTGATAGAGTGTCACCGCATGGCGATAGTGAGTCAAGAGTTCGGGGTCGGGCAACGCTTGATGGGCAGTATGTCTCTTTGTGCTTGCGATCAATTGATGAATATCCACCATATCATCGGTGGGCAGATTGAGTCCCAGCAAATCGTCCACGATATTCATATAATCGCCCACATGGTGACGAACCGTGACGAGGTGTCTGCGCAAATATCTTCGCGCAACCCCACTATCATTGTCAGGCCAAAGCATCATTGCTAAATTCTGCCGTGCATGGATCCGTTTGGTTGCGGCCAAGTAATAGAACAGTGCATCGGCCTTAGCAGGACCTAATGTTGTGAGCCGTTGTTCATTGATCCAAATTTCGGGTCTGCCCAATAACTGCACATATAAACTGGTTTTAGCCATTCGTTTTCTGTCTTTCAATGCATATCATATATAAGTCTATCATTCGTAAAAATACCTGAATGTTTTCTTACCTATTTATGAATAATTATCATTTTTTATTATTGTAACCAGTTTCACCCTGAATTTCAAAGCGCATCTTTTGCAGATTTCCAAAAAAACTTACGTCAAATGATGGGAATCTTGCCTCCACTTTACTTTGGCACACTGCTTGGTACGCCGCTTGGCACACCACTTGGTACGCCGCTTGGCACACCCTGCCGCTAAAATCCACATGTGTTTTATCGCCGCTGGGAAAATATATTTAAAGTTACATGTTTAATAAATCAAATAATTGAGCAGAGAATTCGTAATTATCTTTTGATTTATTCGCATATTATTTTTCTGAATCTGGCGAGAAGCGCAAGCAAAATAGATAGTCTATTTATGACAACGTGTCACGTGAGCAATGATGCACACTACATTTGTTATGCATAGACCACAGAGCAACAAAACAGGAGTAGCGCAAATGCGTCCAATCAGGGCATCACAGCCATTACTACACAGATGCGAAGACCATGTAGATCCAACCAATACCAGAATCCACAATCAACACCAACAGGCTTGTTGTTTCACAAGTCTGTTGCCAAAACCAATTTCGCAACAAACGTATAAGGAGTAATGGTATGAATCATTTTCAGGATGAGATTCATTCACAACGCATACGCTTTACCATTTGGTGCATTGTCAGCATCGTGGTGGGGCTGGCGGTCATCTTTGGACCGATTGGCACTGTCACGCCGACTATCCATGCCGCACTCGCCAGAGACAGCATTAATACGGAGAATACTGACGGGGATAACACTGACGCACGGGTTGCGCAGCCAAGGGTCGCAAATGCAACATCCGATGTCTATGTCACAGGGTGGTATTCAGTATTTGGCACGGAACGACTCGTCGCATTCGAGAATGTTGAGTCGGGGACGCCGACCGTTTCCCATCGTGGGGCGCTAACCGTTGTGTACGGCGACATCGGGTTCCATCCCAACGGCACCTTGTATGGGGTCGATGTCCACGCTGTCGGTGGCATTGTGCCTGTCTACACCATCAATCCCCTCAATGGTGCCGAGACATTTGTTGGCAACATCCCATCGCTGCCAAATCAGGTCAACAACGCAGTGACTGCGAACGCATTGTCATTTGATCCGTTAGGCAACGCCTATACGGGCTCCGGCAGCGCTACCGGGGGTAACTACAGCCCTTACTACTGGCGATTCAATGCGGCCAATCCAGCCACTGGTGCGACAATCTGGGCTGATTTGAGCACCTTACAACCACAGTTACCAGCGGGTACAACATATCTTAATTCATCTGGTGATATTTTATTTGCTTCTCCAGCCATAGCGTACTTGGCCATTTCACACACGGTGAATGGTACGACAAACACTGAGTACCTAGTCAGGGTGATGTTAGATAGCAATTATAATCCTGTCAGCATGACAGTGTTGGGCGCGCTACCAGACCAAAGTTACGGGCTCGCCCTCGACACAGATGGAGACATCTATGTCGCTGGTGCGATAACGCCTGGTGTTTCCGGCAACTCTGGACTATATCGTCTTGATATCTCAGGGATTTCAGCAGGGGGAGGCACTGCTCCCATATCCACAACCCTATTGCCAGGCACCAGTTTCTCAATGGGCTACAATGGTGCAACTGGCAGCATGGAATCCGTATTTGCAACAACAGTCGATACGGATGGAGATGGGGAACCCGATAGTACCGATTTAGACGACGACAACGACGGCATCCCCGATACATCTGAACCAACTGGCGATACAGACAACGATGGTATAGCTGACACTGTTGACCTAGACTCGGACAACGACGGCATTCCGGATGTCACCGAAGCAGGCGGTAGCGATCCAGACGGAGATGGCATCATCGGGACAGGGGACATCACCGACAATGATGGCGACGGGCTGCACGACCCAGTTGACAACGTCAGCAGCTCGGTTACGAGCGGCACCCCCCTGCCATTACCCAACACCGATGCCAGCGGTGCAGCTAACTGGCTGGACATCGACGCCGACGACGACGGTATCCCCGACAATGTGGAAGCCCAAACCACCGCCGGCTACTTCCCGCCAAGTGGTAATGACATCGATGGCGACGGGCTAGACGACACCTACGACCCGCTGGATGGATATGACCCAGGCAATCCCGCAGGCACAAGTGGATGGTCGAACGGCACGCCAATCCCGCCAGTCAACACAGACAGTGACTCGAACCCTGACTACATAGACACCGATAGCGACAACGATAGCATTAATGATATCGCTGAGAATGGTGACCCCGACAATACGCTGTCTGGCATTGATACAGATGGCGATGGTCTTGACAACAACTTTGACACGGTTAACACGACGGGAACAACACCGGACGTCAATGATGCGATTAACGATCCAACGCCCAGCAATTTAGGTGATGAGGATGGTGACGTGGCAGCCGATGGCAACAACGCTGTACCACTTGTAAGTGATGTCGATTATCGTGACGTGGCTGACACAACCGACACGGACGGGGACGGTATTCGAGACAGCACCGATCTAGATGATGACAACGACGGCATCCCTGATACGGATGAACCTGCCGGTGACACGGATGGTGATGGCATTCCAGACACACTCGACCTAGATAGCGACAACGACGGTATCCCAGACGTAACGGAAGCAGGTGGATCGGACCCAGACGGAGACGGTATCATTGGCACAGGCGACATTACCGACGGTGATGGCGATGGCCTAGACGACTCGGTTGGCGGCTCAGCTCCTATCGGCTGTGCGGACACCGTTCTCACCCAAGCGGGGACTCCGGGCGCAGCAAATGCATTGGGTACCCCAGATGGTGTGTATGCACGCGTAGACGCGACTAACGACACACTCAGTCTAGAGTTCCCGACGCCTCTTCCAAGTGCAACAACGATAGCAATTCGAGTTCAGACAAGCGCAGTTGGCAATGTTTTACGGTATGAGCAATCGAATAACGGAACAACTTGGACGAATCAACAACAAGCTTCCCTTAACCTCGCAAATTCACCCTTTGACATTACGTATACACCGATATTGGCCAATCACCAATATATTCGATTGACATTTGTGACTGACATGACGCACATCGACATCGATTCAGTTTGTTTTCTGTCTAGCGCCACCCCGCTACCATATCCAGACACCGATAACGATAACATCCCCGATACACTCGACTTAGATTCGGATAACGATGGTATCCCCGATGTCACGGAAGCGGACGGCAGCGACCCCGATGGAGACGGCATTATCGGGACAGGCGACATCACCGACCTTGATAGCGACGGTCTCGATGATAGCGTTGACCCATTGGATGGATACAATCCAGGCAATCCAGCGGGCACAGGTGGCTGGACCAATGGCTCACCATTGGGCGACCCAGATCAGGATAATGACAATGTCCCAAATCGGTTAGACCTTGATGCGGACAACGACGGCATTCCTGATGTCACCGAAGCGGGTGTCCCAGGAAATAACCTAGACCCAGATGGCGACGGCATCATCGGCACAGGCGACATCACGGACATCGACGGCGATGGGCTGGATGATAGCGTTGACCCATTGGATGGTCTTGACCCTGGCAATCCAGCAGGCACACCGGGCTGGGCCAACGGTGTACCGTTGAGTCCGCCCAATACCGATTCAACTGGTGAGCCAAATTATCTGGACATCGACGCGGATGACGACGGCATTCCAGATAATGTGGAAGCACAGACGACGGCCGGCTACTTCCCACCATCTGGCAACGACATCGACAGTGATGGACTGGATGATGCCTATGATCCATTGGATGGCTATAACCCCGGCAACCCAATCGGCACAGTTGGCTGGAGCAATGGAACACCGATTCCACCCGTCAACACAGAATCGACTGGCAACCCGGACTATCTGGATACAGACAGTGATGGTGACGGTACGTTGGATGCCGATGAAAATGGCAACGACGAAGGCAACTACGGCGGTGGTACACCCAATGGTGATGATGACGGGGATGGTCTGCTCAATCAGTATGATGATTCCGATGACACAGGTGTCGAACCCGATGTCAACGACAATATCAGCGATGCGACCATTGTCACCGACCTTGGTGATGCCGACAACGATGCGGGGGCGGCAGATGGTTCGGGAACCACACCATTGACAGCCGATGTCGATTTCCGCGATGCACCACCGACAACCGATACGGATGAGGACGGTATACCAGACAACATTGATTTGGATGATGACAACGACGGGATTCCTGATGTTGATGAGCCTGCGGGTGACACCGATGGCGACGGCATCCCAGACACACGTGACCTTGACAGCGACAACGACGGCGTCCCAGACGTAACAGAAGCTGGCGGCAACGACCCAGATGGCGACGGCATCATCGGCACAAGCGACATCACTGATAACGATGGTGACGGTCTACACGACCCTGTTGACAATATTGACAGCGGCAGCGGTGGAGGTGAAGTGACCAACGGGACACCGCTCACAGTACCAGATACCGACGGTGACGGCGTGAGCGATCCACAAGATTTGGACTCCGACAATGATGGTGTACCAGATGTAACGGAAGCTGGCGGCAGCGACCCAGATGGCGACGGCATCATCGGCACAGGCGACATTACCGATATCGACGGTGACGGTCTTGATGACAGCGTTGACCCACTCGATGGCTATGAACCAAGCACACCTGATGGCACACCGGGCTGGGCTGATGGCACACCGTTGCCCAACCCAGACACGGATAACGACAATGTGCCTGATGTACTGGACTTGGACAGCGACAACGACGGCATTCCTGATGTCACTGAGGCGGGTGGCTCTGACCCAGATAGTGATGGCATCATCGGTACGGGCGACATCACCGACATTGACGGCGATGGCTTGGATGACAGCGTTGACCCGCTGGATGGTCTCAATCCGGGCAATCCTGCAGGTACAGGTGGTTGGAGTGATGGTACACCATTGTCCAACCCAGACACGGATAGTGACAATGTACCAGACCGTCTCGACTTGGACAGCGACAATGACGGCATTCCAGATGTCACCGAGGCGGGTGGCACAGACCCAGATGGTGATGGCGAGATTGGCACGGGCAACATCACTGATATTGATAGTGACGGACTGGACGATAGCGTTGACCCATTGGATGGTCTTGACCCAGGCAATCCGGCTGGCACAGGTGGTTGGAGCAATGGTACGCCATTGCCCGATGATGACCAAGACAGTGACACGATTCCAAATCGGCTGGACTTGGACAGCGATAACGATGGCATTCCTGATGTGATTGAAGGGGGTGGCGCAGGAAATAACACTGACCCAGACAATGATGGCATCATTGGTTCTGGACCGATTGAGGACGTCAATGGCAATGGGCTGGATGACAGTGTTGACCCAGACCAAGGCGGCACACCACTACCATTGCCCAACACAGATTCACAGGGCAACCCCAACTGGCTAGACATTGACGCTGATGATGATGGCATTCCAGACAATGTGGAAGGTCAACCAACTGTGGGCTACCGTCCACCACAAAATGCGGACACCGATGGTGATGGCTGGGATGATGAGTATGACCCATCCAATGGTGGCACCGCGATGGAGCCAACCAACACCGATAACACCGACAATGTGCCAGATTACATTGACACAGACTCGGACACGGATGGCATCCCCGATGTCCAAGAGAATGGCATGACCGACACGCCAGGCACAACCGATACCGATGGCGATGGTTTACTCGATGATTTTGAGGGTGGTCAACTCAATGACCCCACCGATGTCAACGATGAAATCAACGACCCATTGAATGGCATTCTGCCTGATGCTGATAACGACGCGGCCAACGGTGTGCCACTCAGTGAGGACTTGGATTACCGCGATATCGCTGCACCCACAGGCAAATCCATACTCGGTGATTGGGTCTGGTTTGATGCCGATGGCGATGGCTTCAAAGATGTTGGTGAAACAGGCATCAACGGCGTGGTCATCAATCTCTATGGCACATCTGGCTTGATTACATCGACCACGACCATCACGGATATCAACGGTGATGGCAGTGACACAGGTGTCAGTCAAGGGGCAGGCTACTATGTCTTTGCGGTGACAGCAGGTGAACTCTACACCGTTGAGGTTGCGGCCAGTAACTTTACCGCTGGCGGTGCGCTCGAAGGGTTCACCTACACGGGCAACAACGCCACACCAGCGCAGCCATACACAGGCGATGAATCACGTATTGTGGTCATGCCAGCCATCCAAGGCGCACACATCCACGCTGACTTTGGCTATGTGGTCAATGGGCAGGTCGAGGTCAGCAAGGAATTGGTGGGCGCAGACCCCTATCTGCCAGGACAATCGCTCGAATTCCTGATTACCGTCACCAACACGGGGTCGATTACGCTGACAACGGTTCCGCTAGAGGACCGCTATTCACCCGCCATGCTCGTCGTTGTCTCGGTTGATGGTCAACAACCAATAGACACAACCAACGATGGTACGCTCAATTGGGCAAATATCGCACCAGCAGGCGGGCTTGCACCCAATGAAGTAGTCACCGTATCAGTGGAATTTGTCGCAGGCTTGGACACAAGCACACTCGGCGCACAAGCACCTTGCCCAACGCCAGGTCAAACCTGTAACGTGGCCGAGGTCGCTGGCGCATTGGGTGACCCTGATGGGTCTGGACCTCTAGGACCAATCGCTGAGACACCGACTGTCCAAGCATTTGATGATGTCGAGATTCTCGCACCAACCGCCGTCTACCTATCCAATCATTCGACGCAGCTAACGGCCAATGGCATCGAACTGTTCTGGACAACACTGGCAGAGACTGATATGGCGGGATTCAACATCATGCGACAGGTGGGTGATGGCGAACTTGAGGTGATAAACGAAACCATGATTGTCGCTGAACAGGCAGGCAAAGCCAACGGCGCAAGCTACACCTTTGTCGATAAAGAAATCCACAAGGGCGTTGAAGTCATGTATATACTCTCCGTGTTACGACCAGACTGCGTAGTTGAGAGTACGGTCTTAGGTCGTGTCACGAGCAGTGAAATTTTCTTGCCAATGGTGTCACGCTAGAGAAAGAGTGGGAGAAGGGGAGACGGGGGGAGGGGGAGAAAGGGGGACTGGGAGAAAGGGGGACTGGGTGTATGGATGTGATGGTGTGACGGTGTGATGGTGTGACGGTGTGATGGTGTGATGGTGTGACGGTGTACGAAATTTTCTACCACCTCCCCATCTCCCCATCTCCCCGTCTCCCCGTCCCCCCTTCTCTCCTTCTCCCCCTCTCCCTTCTCCCCTTCAATTTTTTTCACGAGGAACGCATTATGAAATCAACACTTAATCCAACAGTTCAACAAAAAACAGAGGAAATTTATCATCGTTTTGGGAGTAGTGTACGCAATATTCGACGGGCACGTGATTGGACCCAAGCGGAGTTAGCCAAACGAGCAAAGATGAACAAAACGTATCTCGTGCGATTGGAGGCGGGTGACAATAACGTCACGTTGAAGACGGCACAGCGGATTGCCTGCGCCTTGGACGTGGAGTTGACGACTCTTTTAAAGGGGGTACGGATGACGTTTGAGTAGATCAGAGCGATTTCAACCACACAGCATTGAGGCATCGTAGGTCGCTCTTGTTGGGCGACCGTGACCGTCCAACAAGAACGACCTACGCTTCTCATGACCATATGGCATGGGGCAGCACCACCTGCCCGTATCGTAAGAACCGGATGGTGGAGAATGAATCAAACGATAGTGGCTCATGTCAAGAGTCACAAAGAGAACCTACACCAATCCTCACAACATCAAACGAGCAAGCATCCACCAACAACCTATTCAACTGAGACGAGGGCAAATATTCTTGAGGCAGATATTTTTGAGGCAAATATTTTGATTGTGGATGATAGCATTGACAATTTACATTTCCTGAGAGTGATGTTACAGGCACATGGATATCAAGTACGCACCGCTTTGGCCGGAAAACTTGCATTACAAGCAATCGAACAAGCTGTACCGGATTTGATGCTGCTCGATATTCATATGCCAGGAATGGGTGGATTTGATGTGCTTCAACAATTAAAACAATCGCCAAAGACAGCCAATCTTCCGGTTATATTTATCAGTGCGCCCAGTGCCATCGAAGACAAAGTACGAGGGTTTGACTATGGGTGCGTTGATTATATTACCAAGCCTTTTCGGTTGGAAGAGATACTGATGCGCGTCAAAACCCAGCTAGACCTATCACACCAACGCAAAACACTGGAAAAATTACGAGAACGAGATTTGGCTCGCTTTCAACGCATTAATGAATTAAAGGATTATGTAATTCAGACCGCCTCTCATGATCTAAAAAATCCATTAGCCAGCATTACACTCACGGGGCAATTGCTCCGGCGACATCGCAGGATGGAACCCAACCAAATAGACGCTAAAGTTGAACGCATTCTCGCCAGTATTGAGCAGATGCAAAACCTGATTACGGACCTATTGGATTTTGTACAAGTCGAGAGCGGGTTTGTAAAGAATGCCAAGGTGGTCCAGATTGATTCGTTTTTGTGCCAACAAATAGATGCATTCTCGCTCATTGCACAGGAACGCGAAATCACGTTACAGCAAGGGAATATTGCCCCGAACTTACAGGCAACCTTTGATCCGGGCCAAATCAGCCAAGTGCTGTCGAACCTGATTTCCAATGCTATCAAATATACACCAGCAGGTGGTTACGTTCAGATAAATAGCTATGCCACCTGCACAGCGCAGATTGTCTTTAGTGTCAGTAGATACAGGACTTGGCATTCCACAGGGGGCACTGCCTCAATTATTTGATAGTTTCTACCGGATAGATAGCCCAGCACACATGGCACAGCCCGGAACAGGTCTTGGGTTGGCGATTGTGAAAGCCATTGTAGACGCCCATAATTGCCATATTGATGTCACGAGTGAAGTAGGTGTTGGCAGTTGTTTTACGGTGTATTTGCCTAATCCATAATCGACTTCTTTCAGCAAAATTAAAAAATTTTAGCCTAACATCTACAACATTTATTGCAGAGTAACTTGTAAGGAAATCAAACATGCAAGATAAACAGATTGTATCAACAAGCGGAAGGCGCGGCATCACACTCGCCACCGCCGTCTTTTTGATGTTACTCTGGATACCAACGATCTGGTTATCCCCAGCAACATCAACGGAAGTAGCCCATGCCACCCAGCCTGACAGCGTCTCCGCACCAGCCACATCTATTGTAATCAATTACGATGTGACGGCAGATTGTAGCAAAGCCTCACTCACATGGGCAACCAATGATGAAACCGCGCTCATCGGTTTCCATGTATTGCGTCAGGGGTCAGACGATGCAGAACCTGTACAAATCACCAGCAATGCCGAAATCATACTGGCACAGAATTCTGGCTCACCCAACGGCGCAAGCTATAGCTATGAGGATACGAGCGTCGGTGCGGATGCTA
Source organism: Chloroflexota bacterium (assembly GCA_039029935.1). Taxonomy (GTDB): domain Bacteria; phylum Chloroflexota; class Anaerolineae; order Caldilineales; family Caldilineaceae. The sequence continues at coordinate 1,798 of JBCCFC010000135.1, read as the reverse complement.
CCTATCGCTACTTCTTACTGCTTGTGCTAGTCGATGGTGGCATGCTTCAGTTAGAAATCGGGCAGGTCACGCCCGAACCAGCCGTGATTAGCGGTGAAGTCTTTGATGACTTGGATGGCGATGGCATCGACGATAGCTCAGAGTCCGGTGTTGCAGGCATCACGGTCAACCTGCTCGACGCGGGCGACAACATTGTGGAGACCGTGCAGACCAATGCCATCGGTGCGTACATGTTTGCCGATGTTGTGCCAGGCACATACACGGTACAGTTTGTCCGTCCAGATGGCAAAGTCTTTAGCCCACAGGACCAGGGTAGCAATGACGCAACCGATAGCGATGTTGGCAACACAGGTGTGACTGACCCTATCACGGTTGACTACTGTGATAAAGCCGAGGATGTTGATGCTGGGCTGGTTGATGATGTCAACCCATCCTTCACCTTTGAAAAGACCATCGAAAATCAAAACGCCGATACATTGGGCGAGGCAGTGCAGGCGACGGTCAACGATAACCTGACCTTTGAATACGAAGTCGAAAACACGGGTGATGTACAGATTGAGTGGACCACGCTCAACGACGATGTCTTTGGGAACTTGACCAACGACTGTAACCTGCCGACCATGATCCCTGTTGGTGGCAGCGCATCATGTACCATCACACGCCCTGCTGAGGATGCACCTACAGGCAAACGCAACATCGGGACAGTCAACATCCGCAATGTCGGCACAGCCGATGACCCTGCATGGTACATCACCGACCCAACAAACGCCAGCATCACGGGTACTGTCTTTAACGATGTCCTGCAAGATGGCATCCAAGACCCAACTGACCCCAGCATTTCTGGCATACAAGTCAACTTGGCTGATGCCTTGGGCAACATCGTCGCCTCCACCGTCACCAGTCCAGACGACCCCAACACACCGGAAGATGAAACAGGCGACTATCAGTTTGTCGGCGTCACACCGGACACACCCTACCGCGTCGAGTTTGTCGTGCCTAGCCCAGAGAGCTACATCACACTCAAGGACGTTGGCAATGATGACACGATTGACAGCGATGCCAACCCAACCAGCGGGCGCACCGACATTATCACCGTTGCGCCGGGAGAAGTAAGCGAGAATAATGATGCCGGACTCTATGATTTCTTGCAGAGTAAACCAGCGACGTTGGGTGACAAAGTATGGGAAGATTTGGATGGCGATGGCATTCAGGATACAGGTGAGCCAGGTGTACCCAATGTAACCGTTCAGTTGCTGACACCAAGCGGCACAGTTCTTGAAACAACCACGACGGATGCGGATGGCATGTATCTTTTTGATGGCTTGGTTCCAGATGACTACAAAGCGCGCTTTGTATTGCCGAGTGGCTATGACGAGTTCACCGACCAAGATGCGGGCATTGACGAGACTGCCGACAGTGATGCCGACCCAACTGACGGTGAGACTGACATCATTACACTGGGTCTGTCTGAGGTCAATCTTGATGTGGATGCGGGTATCGTACGTCTTGTGAGCTTGGGTAACTTTGTCTGGGAAGACCTGAACGCGGATGGCACTCAGGATGCGGGTGAGCCGGGCATATCGGGTGTAGATGTCGAACTCTTTGAGGTTGGGAACACATCACCGCTGGACTCAACCACAACCGACAGCAACGGTCTCTATGAATTCACGGACCTCCAGCCGGGCGAGTACTATGTCGTCTTTGAGAAACCAACAGGCTTTGAATTTACTGACCGCGATGAAGGCAGCGATGACACCGTTGACAGCGATGCCAATCCTAATTCTGGCCCAGACATTGG
>JBCCFC010000134.1:0-16055 GCA_039029935.1 Chloroflexota bacterium | reverse complement strand
GTTTCTCAGCAAGTTTTGCGGTTGGTTGCTCTTGGTCTCCAGAGATAATATAGAGCGATAGATCGCGCGCTTTGAGGGCTTGGATCACCTCGGTTGCCTCAGGTCGAATGGTGGGGCAAAGCTCAACGACGCCTGCTAGGTGGTTATCAATCGCAACATAGACAAGCGAGTGCCCCTTCTCCGCACTTGCTGTTTGAATCGTTTGGACATCTTCTTCGAGTATAATCTGCTCTTGCTGCATAAACTTCTGGCTACCCACCAGCACCTGTCGAGTGATAGTGCCAGCGACATCGGATGGTTCTTTCACACTTACCGAGAGACCAAACCCTGTCGTATATGTTGCATTGACAACCGTTGGCACTTGGATTTGCATTGCCTGTGCTGATTGTAAAATCGCAAGAGCGATGGGATGGGATTGTTTATACTCGGCTGCGGCTGCATAGCGTAACACCTCGGTTGCAGTATGTTCTGTAAATGTATAGACATTACCAATGGATAGCTCTTCGAGCGTCAATGTACCTGTTTTGTCAAAGACAATGGTATCGACTGTAGCAAGGAGTTCGAGTGCGCGCCCATCCTTGACGAGAATCCCTTCTTGGGTTGCAATTTGTAGGAAGTTGAGAAGGCTTAAGGGACTTGTGTACCGAAGTTGAAAGCCAATAAAACAACTCAAAAGAGCCGTTGCACTGACAGGACCTAACAAACTAAGTGCCAAACCACTCAGTGCCAATGTTGGCAGCACACTGGCGTTGGCTACCATCTCACCGCGCAACTCTACATTGGACCGATAGTCTGCTGTGCTGTTTAAAACTTCAACAATCTGTCCAGAGACGGTGTCGTGTCCGGCCTTTTGAACACAAATCTTCAGTGTACCTGACAGGACAACTGTACCTGCATATACAGCATCATCCACGGCCTTTTCCACAGGCTGGGCTTCCCCTGTCAGCATATGCTGATCAATTGTCCCAAGGCCATTCACAATGATACCATCAATCACTATCATCTCCCCAGCGTGAACGACCACTCTATCATTCAACTGTAAATCTTCGACTGGGACTTCAATCTCAATACCATCTTTTTCACACCAAGCAATCCGAGGCAACCCACCAAAAAAGTCAGCGAGATTTCGCTGTGATGTGTCACGTGTTTTGAATAAAAATTTTTCGCTTGCCAGATAAAGCATATTGTACAAAGCGAATATCCACCACATTCCTTGTAAAAAAAGCAATGTTACCCCAAGAGCTATCAGCCCTGTAACACCAAATTTACGCTCATTCTTAAACTCATTAATCGCCTGCTTAACAATAGTAACAGTATCTTTTAGGATAAAGGGGAAGCTAAGTAAGAGCAATGGGGGATATGCAATGGCAGCAATGCTGTTGGCGAAAAAAACAAGTATCGACTCTGTTAAATGGCGGTCAATTCGTTGTTCCTCTGGTGATATCTCAGTTGGCCGATATTGAGACAAAGCCAACTGCTCAATCTGTGCAGTTGCCCCTCCTGTTCCCAAAAATTTTTGAATCCATGACTCACCTTTTGAATAAAGGTTGTCAAGGAGGGGATAAACATATGCTTCTTGAAAGCGATTATAGGGATTTGTAGATGATTGATCTGATATTGTAATTAATTTTGTGATAAGACGCTTTTTTGATTTGGTTTTATTCAATTTCCATTTAACGTTAGACATTTGGCAAACACCCTTTGAGTTGTATGTAAATATATATATATGTGCTATTTAGATATATATTCCCTGTGTGTGATGCTAGCCCAATCCAGAATAGTTTGATGTACCTTAATGAATAGATTGAACGTCAAACTTCATGATAGCCCATTAGCATGGGATTAACATGGGATCAACATACAGCCCACATCATGATATAATAATTTGAACCCGCTATCTGAACACAAAGCCTTATGTACTTCTATCATATTCACTTATAGGTCATTTTTTTAACAGATATCATAGTAAGGAGAAGCAGGCTATGCAATCTCATCAAGGCCGACGTGTATTGGTCACAGCGGGTGCAGGAGGAATCGGTGCAGCCATTGCCGCTGCTTTTCACGAACGAGGCGCACACGTGCATGTCTGTGATATTTCAACCGAGAACATTGCTCAATTTCAAGAAAATTACCCCAACATCGGTATCAGTCAGACCGATGTCGCCAATGTCGATGAAATCGAGCGTCTTTTTGAAACCGTGCAATCGTCCTTGGGTGGACTGGATGTACTGGTCAACAACGCAGGCATATCTGGACCGACGGCCTTGACTGAGGAGATTTCACCAGCCGACTGGGACCAGACCATCGCCATCAACATCAGCAGCCATTTCTACTGCGCACGGCTTGCCATTCCCATGCTCAAAGCGGCGGGTGGTGGATCAATCATCAACATCTCGTCTACAGCAGGACGCATGGGCTATCCACGTCGTTCCCCATACTCGGCATCCAAGTGGGCCATCATCGGCTTCACCAAAACGCTGGCAATGGAACTGGGCGAGTTCAACATCCGTGCCAATGCAATCTGTCCTGGCACAGTGGAAGGACCACGCATCGACCGCGTGATGGCGGCCAAGGCGTCTGCCCAAGGTGTAGAAGCAGAAGTCATCCGTGAGGGCTATAAACGCAAAAGTTCGCTACATACCCTCATTCAAGCATCTGATATTGCGGAAATGGCCCTGTTCTTGGCGTCTGATGCAGGACGCAGGATATCGGGGCAGGCGATGAGTGTGGATGGGCATACGGAGACGTTGCGCGTTTAGGTAGAATACTCTTCTTTCAGGAAGGGGTGCAGCAATCTGGATATAGCCAAATGTTTCGTTACCCCTTCCTGGAAGAGCCACGCTTAAATAACAGGACACAAACACATGTCACTAAAATACTTCCTAGTCGATGTCTTTGCAGAGGAGCGATACACAGGCAATCAACTGGCGGTCATTATTGGAAATCCACCCACACCGTTGATGCAGAGGCTGGCACTGGAGATGAATCTGTCGGAAACGACCTTTGTTACTAGTACACAGCCAGAGAACAGTGGGTATAATGTACGCATTTTTACCAAGCAACGCGAGTTGCCTTTTGCAGGACACCCAACATTGGGGACAGCCTATATACTTCAGCGAGAAATTTTACGCCTGCCCGCCAAACAGGTCAATTTGAATCTAGGTGTGGGTCAAATCCCGGTTACGTTTGATCAAGACGACCTGCTGTGGATGCAACAAAAGCCAGTGCAGTTTGGTCACATCCACGATCCTGACGAGATTGCCCAAATCCTCAATCTCCGTTTTGAAGATATCGATCCACACTATCCCATCCAAGATGCCTCAACTGGAAATCCACATATCATTGTTCCTGTCAAAACACTTGATGCATTGAAACGCGTTGACGTTGATGTACCCCGTTTTCGATCTTATCTGCTTGATATTGACTCAATGCCCGGTGCAAATGCCTTCTGTGTCTTTACACCCGAAACCTATTTTACCCACAACGACTTCAATGTACGCACCTTTGGACACCTGCGTAGCGTTCCAGAGGACCCTGCTACTGGTTCTGCCATCGGCAACCTCGCTGGCTATCTGGCACACCACGAGTATTTTGGTACAAGCTCACTCTATAAACTGCGGGTTGAGCAGGGATACGAAATCAACAGACCCTCGTTACTATTGTTCAGCGTTGAGCGTCAACATAACCAGCTTCCTCATGAGATTCGGAATACCCCAGAGCGGGGACTGGTTATTTCCGTTGGGGGCAAAGTTCGCTTGGTTGCTCGAGGGGAATTGGTGTAGGTCGGTGAAATGAAGAATGAAGAATGAAGAATGAAGAATGAAGAATGAAGAATGAAGGGTGATTAGTGATGAACCACCTCAATCATCCACTCACTTTCCAATAGAGGGGACAAATGTAGTATTCCTAATGGTGGGAAAGTGTGATATGCTTCAAAATGAAAGTGGAAATCCTCATGCGATCAAAAACTAATAGCATGAGCAATAAATTAATCAACATGAATCAGAAAAAGGCATCATGATTTTTCAATAAAGTTGTGATAAATAAAGGAATGGAGGACATGTTATTCCAGTGAATAATCAGAATGAACCAAATACAAGTCATCCGGGGCGTTCACCAACCGGAGTTCCACAAGAAGTGAGTGTGCCTGAACAGCACACCACAGAACCAAGTGAGAGTGATATGACATCACAGGGTGAGGCCAAAGCTGAACATCGCAGCCCAAAGTCATCATCTCGACAGCCATCATCTCGGCAGTCATCATCTCGACAGTCATCATCTCGGCAATCTTCTTCTCGGCAATCTTCTTCCGGAGGGACAACGCAGGGGCGTGGCTCCAGAGGTTCTGGTGCTAAATCAAATAAATCTAACAAATCATCCGCAAAGAATAATGGGGCTGAAGCAGAAAAAACTGTAGGCAACGATGATGGTGCCGACAACGGCAGCACGAATGACAGGAATGCCAACAATGGGAAATCCAGTAGCGGTCGTTCCGGTAACAATCGCTCAGGGCGTTCTGGGAATAGTCGCACCAACAACAGCAATCGTTCTAACGGGAACGGAAATAATAGTAATCAGAATCGAGGCAACAACCAGAAGAACAGTAATCAATCAAGTAGGCGGGGCACAGATAATAAACAAGCCAATAATAAACAGACAAGCAATAAACAAGCCAGCAGTAAACAGTCCAAATTACAACGTCAATGGTATCGTGTAGATTTGCATCTCCATACACCTGCATCGAACGACTATGAGGACGCTGATATCACCTATTTAGATTGGATGCGTGAGGCATTCCAAAAAGGGCTGGACATTGTGGCAATTACGGACCACAACACTGTCGCTGGCATCAGTGCCATTCGTGATGAAATGGCATGGTTGACCCGTCTCGAAAAGCAAGATCGGCTGACTAGAGAAGAGCGCAAACAACTTGATGATTGGCGCATGATGGCCGAAAAAGTACTTGTGTTGCCTGGGTTTGAATTTACAGCCACGTTGGGGTTCCACATTTTGGGTATTTTCCCGCCAGAGACGCCTATACGTCATTTAGAGTTGGTGTTGCTCCAGTTGAATGTGCCAACCGAAAAGTTAGATGAAGGCTCAAGCGAAATTGGTTCTAGCATCGACGTTTTGACGGCGTATAAAGTCATCCGCGAGGCAGGTGGTATGGCGATTGCTGCCCATGCCAACATGTCACATGGTGTTGCCATGCGTGACTTCCCATTTGGTGGACAGACAAAGATTGCCTATACACAGGATGAAAATTTGGATGCGTTAGAGGTCACGGATCATCACAAACGCTATCGCTCAACAGCACGCTTTTTTAACGGCAGTAAGGTGGAATATCCACGACGAATGCACTGCATCCAAGGCAGCGATGCCCACCGGCTCAAGGCCAATCCGGACAATCCCAAACGCTTGGGCATCGGCGAACGCCCAACCGAATTTTTGTTGGAAGAGCCATCCTTTGATGCGATTGCCAAGGTGCTGCGTAGCAAACAGTATGACCGCACACGCCCAGCTCGTGCCCAAGATGAACCCTATGATCCGGTTTCGCTGGCACGTGAAGAAGGCCCGGGCATTGAAATCAGCTTTCATGAGTCGGCCAGCCACCGGAGCGGTCGCCTGACCACCATTCTCAACGATGTCTGCGCCTTTGCCAACACAATGGGCGGGTCCATTTTTGTTGGGGCGAGTTATCGCAAAGACAAACCCAAAGGTGTTCCCAACCCAGAGGAAATTCAGGCGGAAATCCAGAATGGATTGGATGAGCGCTTGGCACCACCGCTTGATGTCAAATTTGATATTCAGGAAACCCAGAACGTCAAAGTGCTACGGGTTCAAGTCCCCAAAGGTGATGAGCGCCCTTATTGTATAGATGGACATAAGCTCTATATCCGTGATGAATCGGACACCAATTTGGCCGTGCGTGATGAGATTGTTGCGCTTGTGCAGGAGGTTTTGGACGAGGCTGAAAAGAAGGGTACCGAGGCCGAAGAATCCGAGACTGTTGATGAGAATGAAACCGAGCGTAAAGAGGGTCCATCAAATCGGCGTGGTGGTCGCACAAATAGTCGCGATGATGAGTCCGAGAATGAGCGTAGTGGTCAACGAGGTCGCCGTCGTTCAAGGAACGATTCTAGGGGGGATTGGCGGGCTGACGCTAAGAATGATGCACAGGATGATAGCCAAGAGCAAAATGGCCGCTCACGTTCTTCGAGCCGCGACAACCGCGAAAATGGTGATAGACCTAAACGGAACAGCAGTAGAAGTGATGGGCACAGTGATAGCCGCAGTGATGCTCGTGCGAACGATGGGCGTACCAATGGTCGTGGGGCTGGTCGCACCAATAACCGCAATGAAAAATCCAGTGCATCATCGGACGAAGCGATTGATGTCAAGACCGAGAAACAGCGGAATTCCACTGATTCATCCACTGTGCAATCCACTGTACAATCCACTGCGACATCCACTGCGCCATCCATGAATGGCAACGGTAACGGTGCAGCGGAACCACAAGATAAGGCCAGTGGGTTGCTGGATAACGTTGTGGCAGAGATGGCAAAGCAGATGGATGTGGATAACTTTGATGGCGGTTATAATCCAGAGGACGATGCCTTCTATCTGCCACAGATTGGTGTAGAAATCATCGAAACCAGCGAGCGTAATGGCAAAACGTTCTATGCTTTGCAAGATTTACGCAGCGGGCATGTGATTCGCAATGTGACGCGCAAAAGCGCACGAAAACTGTGGAGTTATGCCATCGAATGTCACGAAGAGCAGCCTGTGGAGAATGTCAGTATCCAGTGGCAAGGTCCCATTGGGTTGATTCACGAAGACAAGCGATCTGGCAAGATGCGCTATGATCTGGCACTGCGTGAAAATGGCGATGTCCGCATCTTTTACGGTGTCACCGAAGAGGGCATGGATGGCCGTTGGTCGGACCTGCTTGAGGATGATGAGTAATGTGATTCGGTAATCGATGGGTCGGGAGGTCGGTGTGCCAGTATTTGAACTGACACACTGATCTACCGACCTACTGACCTACTGAACACCGATGTACCAAACACCATGACAACAAACCTACCTACACTAACAATCCAACAAGCGCATATACTCCACCGCATGATGACCGAGCAATTCCACATCGACCCGCAGCAGACGGATGCGTTGGCGGCGTTTCAACTGGCGACATTGGCGCGGCAATTGTTGGTAGATGAGGATGATGAGGATAGCACGATTGAAGACCTGCCGATTGTGATAGTGGCAGGGCCTAGCGAAAAAGGCATCATCGGGCTTGAGGCCGCACGGCATTTGGCAAATTGGGGGGCATGGGTGCAAATTTTGCTAACACACCCAACTGATGACTATGTTGGCGAAGACGCACAACGATTGCTTACATTACAAGAGATGTCCATTCCCCATGCATGGGCTGATGATGGCTGGGAGCTGCCGCCCTGTGATTTGGTGATTGATGCGATGTTTGATGCGGGTGAGAGTGATGTCGAGCATCGTGATCTCATTGCCTTGACCAACAGTACGCTTGCGCCGATAGTAAGCATCAACGAGCCTAGCAGTATAGAACAGGATGAGTACGCCGCCACTGTTCAAGCAAGCAGCGTTCTGATCACTGGATATCCTACAACCACCACCGTCACCCAGCTATCACAACAATCGTCTCTGCCCGATCTATACATCGCCGATATCGGCATTCCACAAGCACTCTACGAAGAGCTAAAAATCGACATGCCAGTCTGTTTTATCTACGACAGCACCATACCCATTGACCTGATTGATGGTCAGCTTTGTTACGACACACTATGAACCATACACACAGACAACATCACCTCTCTGCTCTCGGCATATTGACACTGCTTGCAGTGATACTGACATGGCCGCTGGCCCAACATATCACCACACATGTCCCCGGTGACGGCGTTGATGATCCCGCGTTGGCGTGGAATCTCTGGTGGATCAAAACTCGTCTTGTTGAGCAACTCAACGTCGACATTTTTCACGTAGATTGGATGTTTCATCCCATTGAAATCAATCTTGCCTTTTATACATTGACTCCCCTGAACGGGCTACTCAGTATTCCCCTACAAACAGCCTTTCACTTGACGCTTGCCAATAATTTGGTCCTGCTTTCTGCCTATGTTCTGGGTGGGTATGGCACATTTTTGTTGATGCGCGATATGCTACGTGGTATATCCTCCCCACAAAAAACACCACATCTGCTTATCGTCCCACTCTTTGCAGGCATCATCTACGCCTTCGCCTCCTCCAAACTCTTTTACGCCAGCCTTGGACAGTTCAACATCGCTAGCAATCACTGGGTCCCCTTTTGTGTTCTCTACACGCTACGAATGGGCAATCCACATGCGTTATGGCGTACTCGGATGCGCTATGCCCTGCTTGCAGGTCTCTTTCTCACCTTTCAGGCATGGTCCGAGCTAACCTATGCATCATTTTTGATTATTTTCATTGGGATATATTGGCTCTACAGCGTTATCATCACCCCTCGTCGTGGTTTGATAGGGCAAGCTGTTACTGACTTTTTTGTAAATTTAACCCCCTTTATCCTCACGGCTATCGTCTTCATTGCTGGTATCATCCCTTTTCTCTGGGCAATGCTTCCAGACATGCAACGCGAGGGTGACTTTTTTACCAAAGGCGGTGGGTTCTCCGATGTCTTCAGCGCAGATTTAATGGGCTATTTGGTCCCCACACGACTCCATCCACTGATTGGTGACTGGGTGCGTGACTTACCCTTCTCTAACGATGTGGCACAACATATCTATATTGGTTATGTGGCAATGGTGCTAATCGCCGTCGCCTTGATGCGGTGGAAGACCAGCCGACCGATGGTGCTATTCTGGGCAACCAACCTGCTTTTCTTCTGGCTGTTGACCCTCGGTCCCTATGTGCGCTGGGCAGACCAAAATACACCCATCCCAGGCCCCTTTGCCCTCATCAGCCAACTGCCCTTTTTTAGCGGGAACCGCTACCCCAGTCGTTATGGTGTCATGCTCATGCTCTGTGTTGCCGTGCTGGCCGCGCTGGGATTGCAGTGGCTGTTGTGGCGACTCAAAAAAAGGAACACAGGCATCCTGCCTGTTGTGCTGGCAACAACTTTCACAATGCTCTACCTCTTTGAACACCTCTCCGCCCCTCTACCTCTCAATGATTTTCGTGTTCCACCTATCTATCAACAGATTAAAGCTGACTCAGAGGACAGCACACTGCTCGAATTGCCGACCGGATGGCGCAATGGCGCACGTGTGGTCGGCAAGGCTGATGTGCTGATTATGATGCAGCAGTGGTATCAGACAGCGCATGGCAAACGCAGACTGGGTGGGAACACCAGTCGCAATCCCGATTATAAGTTTCAATATTTTAGTGAAGGTCCACTGATTGGTGACCTGATTGCCTTGATGAATGCCGACCGTGACCACATTGCGCAGGTGATTGGCCCACAGTTCGATGACATGATCGCCAAAAATCGTGCAGTTGCGCCTCAAGTTCTCGACTTTTTGGGCGTGGAATGGGTGACGGTACATGTCGAACAGTCCACACCCGCGCTGTTGCGGTTTGTCGATGAGGCACTGCCGCTCACATTGGTTGACACATGGCAGGGTGATGATTGGCGTGGAAAGTCAAGTACAATTCGGCTGTATCGTGTGGATGATGTGAGTGAATCAGCGACAAGTAGCAAAATTGACCTGACCGCTGAGTTAGGTCGCCTTGCGCTAGGGGAGGGTTGGTCCGCACACTATAATACACCAAACGGTGCTCAACCATCCATACACTATGCCACGCGCCCACAGGTCAAATTGATGCTCGATTTGCCCCCCAATGTGCGACGTATTGTGTTGGACTTTGCTGAACCCGTTGTGGGATATCTGGCCTATGTGCAGTTGAATGGACGATATATGCTGCATGAAATGGCGGGTGAAGTTCAGGCAAATTCGGTCGCCTATGTCATTCCACCCACACCGCCGGATCGGTTAATAGACACGCTTATGGTTGAATTCGACCCGCGCTTTGTTCCACAATCACCCTCTGAGCTTGTTCCCATTGCATCGCCAATAGGCATGAGTGGAACTAGCCTTGCGTCGGGGCTATCGGTGGCCGTGCGCAGTGCAGGTCACGAAATTGGCAACTTTGCGCATATCTATGTCAATGGTATTGACTATGCGCTGAACGAGCGAGGCTATAACCTTGTCGCATTGACCAGCGGCGGTGATATCCAGGGGCGCGTCGCCTTTGACACATTGCTCAACGCCGAAGAATCCACTAAACTGAGTCAGTGGATCATGTCATGGCCGCAGGGGACCGTGATTGCAGGAGCCGTTGCCGATGAAGCCAGTATCCAGTTGACACAAGAGGCGGTAGATGCCTTTGCGCATATTGGCGTTGCCACCGATTTGCGTGGACGATTCCGATGGGGTCATGCGTTTGTAGGTGTGGTGGGTACGCCGATGGGTAGCTCGGTGGAGTCGAGTACATTGTTGACACCTGCGAGTGTGTCGGTTGGTGCGGGGGTTGATGCCGAGTGGGTGTATGGTGGATTGACAGGCATACGGTGGGAGACAAGATAGACAAGATAAACAAGATAGGCCGAAAACGAAAGCCATTTGACGGACAACAAGACCCCATTGGTTTAAAATTGTTAGTAGTGATTTGGGTGAAAATGTCACCAAAATAGTTTGTAGGGGGATAAGAATGATGCAGCCAGTTCAAACCAATGTGCCAGGGCTACGCTTTTATGAAAATGTTGTGCCAGACTCATTTCATGATCCGTTTGTGGATCAACTGAACCAAGCCTATTATGAGAAAAATGTTGGGCATTATGATGGCTTTTCGTTTGCCGATGATGATGCCTTTGACACAGTGTTTTATCCGATGATTGAGTATTTGTTTGGCAAGATGAAGGAGCTAGAGGTGTTTAACGTGCCCGCGCGAGGGACGCTTCGCCTTGGTTGTTCGCTGTTGGGCTATGAAGCCAATGGCTATATCAAACGTCATATTGATGCATCGTCGCTAAGTGGCGACACAGTGGCTGTGTTTAGCTTTAACTCACCCTGTGTCGTTCATTATTATGAGGAAGACCCACCGAATCGTCATGAGCAAATCTTGATCCCCACAAAGTCGATGTATGTGATGGCTGGTGATTCGCGACACAAGTGGAGCCACGCCATTACCCCAGAAAATACATTTCAGGGTGAAAAATTTGGGCGCAAGAAACGCTATTCACTGCTGTTGTTTGAGCCTGGATATGCCTACCACTCGGAGATTTTAGAATACTAGGGTTGCAGGGGTATGGGATGGTACAAGGGAAATCGGCCATTTGCGCCACCCCGTACCCCTACGATTTTTCCCACACAACAGAATATCGCCAAAACAGATGCTTACGTACCTTTGCGCCCGCTAATACTGATGTGTAAATTTGCCTTGCCTCTGCCAATGTCAAATACTGGTCAGTTTCTATATGCGCCTGCATTGCCATTGCCGCTTCGGTGGATGACGTCACTCCCCGATTCAAACGTTTCTCATATAGCCAATTCAATGGGACCGCCACCAAATCACTGGCCGCGTCCCAAGGATGGGCGTGTTGCAACAAATCCAAAACCACCAACCGTCCACCCGGTTTCAATGCAGCCTGTAGCTTGGGCAGTAATAGCTCTAATGATATATGATGCAATGTTGCAATCGACACGATGGCATCAAAGTGCTCTGGCGGCAATGTCCATGTCATGATATCGGCTACATGAAAGTCAATGTTACCAACGTGTTGCAAACGCTGATTGGCAACGTCAACCATCTTGGGCGATAAATCGACAGCCGTGACCTGAGCCACATGTTGCCCCAAGCGGTGTGCAAACTCCCCTATACCACAACCAACCTCTAGCACAGTTCCACATGGGGTTGGCAACTGCTTTAGAAGAAAGTTGTGATAATGATTGTTATGGTCCCATTTTGGGTGGGTGTCCTCTTCTTGTGCTGCCCATGCAATGCGGTCAAAATCCTCTTGAATTTTTTTGCTTAAACGGTTATCAGTCACAAGAAATGCCTCCGTGTTTTGGATTCACTTTATGCGTAAATGCCTCGGTTCTCCTCTGGCAGCAGAGCAGCAATTTCTTTCATCAGCGTGTCCGACATTTCATGAAGCCGCTGCTTCCGTGCTTGACCGCGTACCCCTTTTTCCAGAACCAACGGACCAAAAGGTTCACCAATAGTCAATGTCACCTTTGTACGACGAAATTTACCCAGATTGCCGACAATCTGCTCCGTGCCAGTCAGCGCCATCGGCAATATCTGTGCATTGCTCATGTTGGCAAGGTAGGCTGTACCATCCCGCGCTGTCATCAACTGCGCGCTTTCTCTGGACATGTGACCACCCACTTCATGCACCTGCTCGCCTTTTGCCACACGCTCGGCCATTTCTGGGTCAACACCACCTTCTGGAAAAATCAGAACAGGTTCATCCTGCTCTAACATCTCAACGATGGCGCGCATTGCACCGCGATCCACCTGTCCACGCCAGATCGGAATAAACTCAAAGACCTTGACCACAACACGAATATACCATGCATCGAGAGCCTCGGTTGCCAGCACAAAGTGAGGCACTTTGGGCAAAAAAATGCTTAAGATTGGTGGATCAAACCAGCTAAAATGATTGCAAATCAACAAGTATGGTTTATTGGCATCATAATTTTCTTGGCCTTTGATCTCAACTTGGACCAGAAACAAGGCAATGATACGACCAATCAGTATGATAAAACGACCAAAGATATAATTCAAACTTGACATTTTAGTAGCATATAGGTTTAATTTTGCTGAAACGCCCAAAGTACGAGTCATACATGAATGTGAGCAGACACGTCTCACCAATTTGTATGATTAAGCGTTTATTTACTTCTTATTTCTAAGCCATGTTCGGTGTTAAGTCTGATACAAAGATATTATACAGAATGATTTAATAGACTTGCAAATTAGGATATTCTGTATAAACCTATTATTATGGAATGAATCATGCAGAATATTCTGCTCATTTTAAAGTCACAGAAAGAAACATTGAGAGTCCAAGAATGAATCAACTCCGTGCCTTAGTCCGTCTTGTTTTTATTGTTAGCGTTGTTCTTTTTGGGATGCTCGTCATCTTCCTCTTTGGTTGGCTACCCATACGCATTCCCAGCCGAAGAGAGGAAGGGGTGCGCTTGCCCGTCTCGATCATACGCTTGATGATCCACATTTTTTCGTGGGTCTTCAATGTAAAGTTTAGCTGCACCGATTCAGAAAAATTGGCCCAACATCAGGGGTTTCTCTTTCCAAACCATGTCTCATTTCTCGACATCCTGATCATTCTCGCCGAGACGCCTGCTCGCTTTTTAAGCGCAATCGAGGTGCGTCAACGATTTGGGCTGGGATGGCTTACGGCAACAGCGGATACCATCTATGTCACACGTGATAACACTGAATCTCGTCTACAGGTGCGCAAAGCGGTCGCGGAAGCGTTTTATAGCACCCCTCACCTGCCTATTGTCCTCTATCCAGAAGGGAAGCTGGGTCCCGGTGATAGGCTACTACCTTTTCGGCATGGTGCATTTGAAATTGCAGCCCAAAACAGCATCCCCTATCTACCATGCGCTATCCGCTATAGTCAACCCGAACTGGTCGTATGGCATGGTGGGCGTGGCGAAAGTCTGACAAGCGCAGTTTGGCGTTTTGCCCAATTTCCGGGTCCACTCTACGCTGAATTTATCCCACTAGAAACCGTCTACCCAACGCCGGATGATGAGCCTGCTGTGTTAGCCAAAGAGGCGCAGCACGACATTACAGTCGCAATGGGCTTTCCAATTGACCAGACCGAAGTACTTAATACTGTGACCTGATTGGGGCATTATTCGTGTAACTGAATTCCACATTTGGGGCAAAAATTAGGGTCAAAGCCTTTCCCCAGTGCCTTCTTGCAAGAGGGGCAACGCCAGTTGTACATTGAAAAGGCCAGAATGGCTAAAATGATGCCAAAGCCTGCCAATGCCACCCACTCGGCAGGCAACCCCCATATAAATTCGCCCTCACTGCGGCGAACAATCATCAACGGGACAGCGATACATACGGCGAGAGATGATGCTGCCCATTGGCGGTTCCGGACTGTTTTGTAGGCTTCAAAAATTTGTTCATCGACTTCTGGTTTGGGTTGGTTGACAGACAAAATTGCTCCTTGCGCTCCAATTATTAACAATTCACCAACTAATTATTCATAAATTCACCAATTCTTCATTGGTCTACGATTAGAGATCATACAATAAAATGATAGGTATTGTCTAAAGTTGAACAGAGCAACCTCAAAACTGATCGCAAAATTTCCATTTGACAAAATTTTTTTTGTATGTTAGTATAACGTTACAGTAAAACGTTGCACCAACTTTTAAATAAAAAAATGCCAGAAAAAGCAACTATTTTAGATGTCGCACGGCTTGCGCAGGTTTCACCGAGTACGGTGTCAAACCTGCTCAATAATCGAGCCGAGCGCATGAAACCAAGTACAAAAGAACGTGTTCAACAAGCGATAGACCAACTAGGCTATCGTCCCAACCACGCCGCACGAGGGTTGAAGACAGGCGCAACTTCGCTGATCGGGCTAATTGTGCCTTCGGTGGCGAACCCATTCTTTGGAATCTTTGCCCGCCATGTAGAAGAAGTCGCGTTAAAAAGCGGCTATCAAGTGCTGCTCTGTAACAGCGAGCGTGACCCACAACGCGAGCAAAACTATGCCGAAGAATTGTGGGGACATGGGGTACGTGGCATTATTCTGGGGTCTTCGCCAGAGACATTTGATCACCTTGCCACGTTGTTTGACCAAGGTCTACATTTGGTAGCCTTTGATCGGCCGGCACAGCAGCTTGATCAATATGCCATTGATAGTGCCAGCATCGACAATGTAGAAGGGGCGTATTTGGCTGTTAGTCACCTGATTAAGTTGGGACATCGCCGTATTGGGTTTGTGTCAGGGTCGATCCGTACAGTCAACCGCTTGGACCGTTTGGAAGGCTATAGACAGGCACTATCCACAGCCAAGATTCCCTTTGATGAGTCGCTGATTTGGCAGGGAACATCGGAAACGGGTTTTGGTGATTCTGAAACCATGAATATGGGACGACAGGGTTCGTTAGAATTGTTAAGGAGCGACAATCCACCAACCGCATTATTTACCATCAACGACATGGTGGCCTTTGGCACATATGCCGGGGCGCGTGAATTGGGTCTGCATGTACCAAACGATTTATCCATTGTTGGGTTTGATGACATTGTGCTGGCGGAGATCGTAGACCCGCCGTTGACAACTGTGCGACAACCTGTGGATGAAATTGCCCGTTGTGCTGTGGAACGACTATTGGGTCGACTACAGGGAACTTGTACAGAGCCTGTCGGACATATTCCGCTGCCCCCCAATTTGGTCGTGCGGGCATCAACAACGGCGGTTAGCGGCTAAGTCAGAAATCGGTACGAGGGAACTACACAAAAAAGTGTTTACAAAGGAGAAAAGATGGCAGCTCTAGCTTCCAAACCATCGCGCTGGCGTCTAAACATGTATCAAAAAGAGAGTTTGGCAGGCTATCTCTGTGTCTCTCTCTGGGTTTTTGGCTTTCTGGTTTTTAGCTTAGGGCCAATGATCGCCACTGTCTATTTGAGTTTCCATCGTTGGGACCTCATCGGGACACCACGTTTTATCGGGTGGGATAACTATGAAAAATTGCTTCTGCGTGATGACCTCTTCTATCAATCGCTCAAAGTAACCGTTCTCTATGGGCTGGGGCGTGTCCCGTTGGGCATTGTTGCAGGCTTATTGACAGCAGTGCTGCTCAATCAACGCGTCCGCTTTATCGGTATGTGGCGTGTTCTCTACTACATGCCCGTCGTACTGCCACCTGTTGCCATCTCGCTGCTGTGGATGTGGATTTATAACCCGCGTTATGGTGTTCTCAACGGTGTGCTATGGAATACCTTTGGCGTTCAGGGACCCGCTTGGCTATCATCGACAACGTGGG
>JBCCFC010000133.1:0-16089 GCA_039029935.1 Chloroflexota bacterium | reverse complement strand
CCCGTGACCGTCATGCAGTCGCCCTGGAGCACCCCTTCCGCGAGCAGCAGGCGGAAGAGCGCCGAGGCCCCGCCCACTTCGTGGAGGTCCTCCATCACGAAGCAAGACGGTGGCTATGCTGGTTTGGTTGATTACACGCAGTCCTCCAAACCGCCACTAAGCAAAGAACAAAAAATATGGGCCGAGAAACGCTTGGCACAATCCAGATAAACAAGGAAATTCTATTTTTATGTCTAACATTTTGATTGTCGGTGCTGGTGTCGTCGGACAGGCAACAGGCAAGGGGTTCCGCCAGAAGGGGCATCACGTCGCCTTTGTGGATGTCAACAACGAACGTCTTGCACAATTACGTCAACAAGGGTGGACGGCAACACGCGCACAGGATGCCGAGTGGCATCGGTTTGATATCATCCTGTTGACGGTTTCGACACCGACGATTGATGATCAAATTGTGTTGGACCACATCAGATCAGCTACACGCGATATCGGTCATGGCATCGCCGAGAGCGAACGGTATGCGACGATTATGGTGCGCAGTACTGTGCCGCCCACGACGACCGAGCAAATTGTACGACCGATTTTGGAAGAGGCGTCAGGCAAGCGCGTTGGGGTTGATTTTGGCGTGGGCATGAATCC
Source organism: Chloroflexota bacterium (assembly GCA_039029935.1). Lineage (GTDB taxonomy): Bacteria > Chloroflexota > Anaerolineae > Caldilineales > Caldilineaceae. Next base: position 15,453 of record JBCCFC010000133.1, on the reverse strand, counting down.
TGAATTTTTGCGTCAACGATATAGCGAGGATGATTTTAATCGCCCTTGGATTACGGTGCTAGGGACGTTGGATGCGCGTACCGATACGATTATGCGTGAATTGTATCGACCCTTTGGTGGTTCTGTCGTCAGTTGTACACCAACTGAAGCAGAGATGATTAAGTATGTCAACAACGTGTACAATGCACTGAAAATCAGCTACTTCAATGAAGTGCATCAACTCTGCACAAACCTCAACATTGATAGCAATGTCGTTGGCTCAACGGTTGCGCACAGTGCCGAGGGTATGTGGAATGCTATGTATGGCACACGTGGTGGAGCCCCCTATGGTGGTGCGTGTTTGCCCAAAGACACTGCCGCGTTTAAGGAATTCTGCGAGCAACATGGTTGGCAACACTTGATGCTCGATGCTACAATTGCAGTCAACCAACAGCTTGTTGAGCAAGAAACGCGTGAGGTAATGCCTGAACCAATTTCTGTGCCGCAACATCCATTGACGCAGGTTGATTATAAACAAACGGATAGAGTCTATACAGAGCATTCACATGCAAGTAACAACGGTGCATCACAAAACGGCCAGTTTTAATGAACTGGCGACAACAGTAGAATATAATCAGCATGGAAATAGACCTCGATTCCAAAATGGAGATCGCTTAAAACGTCAAGAGTTTCATCGCCGCTATTGCCATTATCCCGAACTAAAGAAAGCGGAATTAATTCAAGGGACTGTGCATCTTAACGATTCACGTGTGTCCGCTACTTTGCATGGCATCCCACATGCACATATCGTCAGTTGGTTGGGATACTATATCGTATATACACCCAACGTAAGAATATCAAACAACGGCAGTTTCCTTATTGATGATGACAACGAATTTCAGCCAGATGCCGTGTTATGGGTTGAAGGAGGGAATGCCTATGTCAACGATGATGACTATTTAGAAGGCGCACCAGAGCTTGTTGTGGAGGTTTCGGACAGCCCGGTTTCAGTTGATTTAAACGAAAAAAAGAATATATATCAAATGCACGGTATACAGGAATATCTTGTTCTATTGACACATAGACAAGATGTACGCTGGTTTATGTTAGAGGATGGTATATATAAACAAATAATACCCGATAACAATGGAGTTTTGCGAAGCCGAATATTTTCGGGATTGAATTTGGATAGTACAAGTTTTTGGAACGACGATACAAGAATGATGTTGAAGGTATTACAAGAGGGCATGAAGAGGCCAGAACATCAGAGGCTTGTTGAGCAATAAATACAAAACAACTAAGAGTCACTGGCAAAATATGTTAGAGCAGCTTATCAGCTTTCTGAATTTAGATAATATATCTATCACTAACCTACTGGTGGTCCTGTGGGTGACGTTGCCTGTCAGCCTGATTGGGGCATGGCGCTGGGGCATCTGGCTGTTGCGCAAGCTGCTAGGGTCTACCTTTTACCGACCTAACCCGACGATCAGTTTTGCATCAACGGTGACAGTGGTGACACCCGTCTACAACGAAGACCCCGTAATATTTCGGCGCGCCTTAGAGTCGTGGGCGGATGAGTTAAGGTCGTTGGGTGGTGAACATAGTGATGGGTCCGAAATTATTGCGGTGATTGATTATACGGATGAAACATGTATCGCTGTTTTTGATGAATTTGCAGAAACGTTTGCGGGTGCGAAGAGGATTATTACATACAAACCGGGGAAACGGCCTGCTTTGGTGGATGGCTCACGGGCAGCAACGGGTGAGATTGTGGCGTTGGTCGATAGCGATACTATTTGGGAAGCGGGTATGTTGCCGCATGTGTTGGCTCCCTTCCAAGATGAAACGGTTGGCGGTGTTGCCCCTCGGCAGAATGTATTGACACCCGGCAGTTTACCCGAACGGCTTTTTGACATACACCTCGATATTCGTTATTTTGATGAAATGCGTTTTCTGGGCGCAACCTGCAACGCATTGACCTGTATCTCTGGGCGTACAGCGGTCTATCGACGTGAGGCCATGTTGCCACTGTTGGATGGCCTGATGAATGAAACGTTTTGGGGCAAGCAGGTTATCAGCGGCGATGATAAATGCTTGACGAACTTGTTGCAGTCGGCGGGATGGAAGGTACGCTATCAGGAGAGCGCACGTGTCTATACACCAGCATTTTCCGACATGCGTGTGTTTATCAAGCAGCGATTGCGTTGGACGCGTAACAGTTGGCGGGCGGACCTGCGCTCGCTTTGGCAGGGCTGGGTTTTCCGTGAACCTGCGCTGGCCTTTCATTTAATGGATCGGGTGATCCAGCCGTTGACAACGTTGGTCGCCCCGCTCTTTTTAACCTTTGCCGCCTATCGGCAGGATTGGGGATTGGTGTTGACATTGTTGATTTGGTGGCTCGTGTCACGTGTGGTCAAAATTTGGCCGTCGATTCAGCGTGATTGGCGCAATTTATTGATTTTACCCGCCTATATTTTCTTCAGCTTTTTCTTTAGTATTGTCAAAATTTATGCATTTTTTACGATGAACACACAGGGATGGATTACACGTTGGGATAAAAATCGGCTGGTGGATATGCAGATGATTCGTCTGCTGCCGGCCTATGGTGCGACGGTTGCAGTGGTCTGCGCGGTTGCTTTTGGCGTATTGACATTACAGAGTTTTCTCGCCCAACAGCTATCCAATATTTGTGATGACCCCTACCGCTTGAGTCGGTGTATCTATGCGGAATACCTGGAACCTGAGCCGGAACTCAACACAGCGTATAACCTCGAACTGCAACTTGCATCGGCATCGAACGACTTTTTGACTTGGGATTTAGGGTTGATTGAAACAACTGCTCAGGTAGCTTTACAGGTAACGTCTACTGTCTCAACAACGGATGAAATACAGACAAACACTTATTTATCGGACTTATTTGTCGATGCATTTGTGGAATTGAAAGAAGAGACCAGCGCACAGGTGATTGCCAATCGGTGGACCAGTGCCGCACATCGAGCGATTCAGCAAGTGTCGCCAAGACTCACAACGCTACAAAATGGGGATATATCTGAGAACGCAAGCCTATCGCGAGCCGAAAGCGAGATGACCGTACAGGGGGCAAGCGAACGCGTTTGGGTGCATGACGCAACCGATCACTACAAAGGGGGACGCAGCTATTCGGTTGTCAGTGCAGTGGACGCAAATCGACCATCAGCGCGTCAACCTCTCTTTTCAGTCATCGATCTGAAACCGGGCTACGCTGGCGGTGCGGCGATGAGTTCATCCAGCCACATGGTGTCGATTCCTGATTGGGATGTGATTGAACAGCAGGCATGGGCGATGACAGGACCAGACCTTTTTGATCGGATTGCAATGGCACGTCGTACAGATAGTGGCACAGCCAATTTTACACGGCTAGATGATGCATCAAGTCAAGTGTTGTTGACAGCGACTCTGGTTTCAAATGGGCCTACGCTGAACACATCGTTATCTGGTGGTCAGCGAGATGGTGCTATCGAACCGATAGCAGTAATTCCCGTCAACAAAAAAGGAACGCTGCCGCCGATTGTGATGAAAAATATATTGGCGATTGAGGGTGTGGATGGCAATCCAATAAATGCAATTCAGCGTCTAACAGAGTAAGCACTTTAGAAACATACCAGAATTGGATGATGAGGATCCGAGACAATCTATATCAAACAGGGCTTTCAGACTATTCCTGTAATAGAAACCGAGGCGGCTCAAAATAACACGATACACTCTATCCCAGACACTATCCCGCTTTACATATGGATACTTGGTATAATTTATGTTGTTGGGTTAACATATCTAGCGTGGTTTCAACCGCAAAAATTTCGGTCGTGGTTAAAAGCATTGGCAGAAATTAAGTGGTGGCCATTTCGAGTGAAAGTATCCAGTATTCGTATCCAAATTGACTTCTGGGTAATGCGTATTGGTTTACCAATTGTTTTCATTATACAGGTTTCCATATTGATTGCAATATATTGGAATCTATTTTAGTAAGCCAAAATTTTATCAAATATTGTTTGTTGTCTAACACACTGCTCATGATCTTAATGTGATAGAATCGGATAATGATTCCGATAAAACCACACCATTGCCATTATGATATTTATATTTGCCATTGTTCTCATCTTTGTTGGATGGATAACCTATTTGGCATGGTTTCGACCTGAAAATTTTCTTGCACTCATCACGAAGTGGGCAAAAGGCAGACAACTTAAATTTAGACGTAAAAGAGAATTCGATAACTCGGATGTATGGAGCGCACGTATTGTGTTACTCATTTGTTTGCTTATATGGGCTATCGTATTTATTTCTACATTACAAAACATTCCATGACAGAATTTTTCACCTGGTACTTGGTGATTCAGCTAATCACCATCGCCACTTTACCGCTCTCACTACAATTTTTTACCCATTTACCGGACCGAGGCTATACCCTCACCAAAAGCTTTGGCATTCTGCTGGTTGGCTTTGTGTTGTGGATCGGCACAAGCTATGGTCTACTGCACAACGATACTGGCGGGGCATGGCTATCGGTTGTGCTTGTCGTGTGTATCAGCCTATTTTTAGGCCGAAATGTTTGGATGTCGTGGATACGCCCACGTACACAAACCACATCTTCGAAGAAAAAACAATCAAAAAGCAAAAAACAGAAACCAGCACCAGCCACGACTTCTGGCGTTCCGATACTCTATATCATACTCACGGAGTTGATTTTTGTGGCTGCGTTTGGCTTTTGGGCGTGGGTGCGCATCCATGACCCCGCTGCCAACCACACTGAGCAGCCGATGGACTTGATGTTTATGAATAGCATCCGCGCCAGCAGCACCTATCCACCCCAGGATGCATGGCTCAGTGGCTATGCCATCAGCTACTACTATTTTGGCTACTGGATTTTGATCACGTTGGCACGGCTGGCAGGACAGACAACCGAGGTCGCCTATAATGTCGGGCAGGCATGTTGGTATGGCTTGCTGTTATTGGGCTGCTTTGGCATTGGCTATAATTTAACGGCCTATAGCACTGATAAGGCTGGGAAACGTATCTCGGGTGCGGGCATTCTGTGTGGCATCTTTGCGGCGATAGCGGTCGGCATGGCCGGGAATCTACAGGGCATCATGGAGTGGCTCTATGCCAATGGCTATGATGTAGAGCGCTTGGCGACATGGTTTGGCGTATATAACTTCCCGCAGAGTGCCAATGTCACCAATGAATGGTTTATTGACCGCGGCTGGTGGTGGTGGCGCAGCAGCCGTGTGATTGAGGATTTGTCGCTGACGGGGCATCACATCGAGGTGATTGACGAATTCCCGATGTTTAGCTATTTGCTCGGTGACAATCATCCCCATGTTATCGCCATGCCTTTTGCGATTCTATTGATTGGGATGGCGCAGAATTTGGTCTATAGCCGGAATGCGTATGGTGACACAAAAGTAACGGGACTGATAGCGAAAATTCGACAGGTTAGCCCATTGGGTTTAACAGGGCTTCTACTGACAGCCATTGCCATTGGCAGTATGATTTTCCTTAACACATGGGATTTCCCACCCTACTGGCTGTTGGTAACGGTTGGTTTTGGGGCGGTGCTATTGGCAACAGGTACACACAATGAGGAGAATACGGGACTGCCCTGGTCTACAGCACTCATCGGCACGATTGTGCTTGGGGCTGTCTTTTTGGTGGGTACAGTGATTATCTATCTGCCCTATTTTCTCACTGCACAAAGCCAAGCGGGTGGCATCATCCCCAATCTATTTTACCCAACCTTGTTCCCACAATTTATTGTTATGTTTGGCCCCATGCTGCTGGCCGTGATTGCCTTGCTGATTATTGCTTGGCACAGACAGACAACATCGGTTAGCCCGGTGACACTCAGTGTCAGCTTTATCTTGACCTATGGTTTGCCCGTAATATTCCTCTTTGTCAGCACTTATATGGCATTAAACACAGATGCGGGCAGCGATGTTCTGCGCGGGGTTGCACTGCCAGAGGGGGCAACCGGACATGGCGAGTTTATCACGGCACGGTGGACCGACATCAACCGGCTGATGACCTTTGTGACGATTGGTGCACTGTTGTCGTTTACGTTGGCATTGGTCTGGCACATGCTCACCGATGTTGAGTCGGGTGACAATAACAACCTGCTATTTTCGTTGTTGATGGTGGCAATTGGGTTAGGGCTAATCTATGCACCGGAATTTGTCTATCTGCGTGATAACTTTGGCACACGCATGAACACCATTTTCAAGTTCTACTATCAGGGCTGGCTGCTCTTGGGCATCAGCAGTGCCTATGCCATTGTCACAGCACTAATTCCAACACGAAATAGTAACATACAAAAAGGCGTCCTGCTCAATTTAAGTCCTGTTCTCGGTGGGTTGTCAATTTTGTTGATTTTGGGTGGATTGATTTATCCTTTTGCAGGCGTCTATGCCAAAACCAATGGCTTTAGCTCGACCAACCGGACATTTGACTCGGTGGCCTATATTGGAACGGGGTCAAGTGAATATCAGGCAATCCAATGGGTGCGTGAAAATACAGCACCTGACGCTGTGATTGTCGAGGGCAAGGGAGCGAGCTATCGGGCGGAATATAGCCGCATTAGCGCGATTACAGGGCGACCAACATTGTTGGGCTGGGATGGACACGAGTCACAGTGGCGTGGGCGCGCCTATGGCGAGATGGCAATGGGACGGCCAGAGGCGTTGCAGACGATATACACGAGCAATCGACCTGACGAAATAGTGGCAGAATTGCAGAAATGGGACGTAGATTATGTGTATATTGGTCCAACAGAACGATCACAATATGGCATTCTGCCAACGCACGATTTGGTGCTGATGCGGGTAATGGATGTGGTCTTTGAGCATGGCGACGTGCGCGTTTATCGCAGCCGCGAGTATTGATGAAGTGAAGGAGTTCGATGCCCAATGAGTATAAAACTAGAAGGAACCACCTATCTCTCCTATGGTGTACCATTCGAGCAGCAAACTGATTCGCAAAACGGTCACAGCCTGGAGGAACAATCATCCAATGGCGTAACAACCCACACGAAAATACCGCCCCTCTACTGGCCTGTTGCACCGACCGCTACTAACTATCAGAATGGTGCGACACCACGCGGACATGTTTATCTGCCTGACTATGAACCAGAACTCATTCCTGTACAGGAACTCAAGCTCAAACCTTGGTGGCCCGGCACATTGCCCGACCATACCCAATTACCAGAATCGGATGGCACTTTTGTGAAAAATTTACTGGAACACCCACAAAGCATTTTGATTACAACATCGATCCGACCAGTATTGGAAAGTATACATTCTGATGGTCGCTATAAAATCGGTCAAGATGGAGGCATCTATTGGCAGCATCACTATGGCGGTAATCCGATAGATGGCTGTAAAGCACCAGACTGGTTTTATGTGCCAGATGTTGCCCCTGGCTTCCCCAAATCTTATGTTCTCTGGCAGGAGTTGGTTCCTCCCCGTATCATCATAGAATTCGTCTCGGACGCTGGGCAAAGAGAGCGAGACCGGACACCTGTCACTGGTAAGTTCTGGGTCTATGAAAATACCATTGAACCCGAATATTACGCTATCTATACAGAAAGCAGAGCAGAGATTGAACTCTATCAATGGGTCAACGGCCAGTTTCGATTGGTTCCACAAAACAGCCGAGGTCATTATCCTATTGCCACAATGGATATTGAACTCGGTATTTGGCACGGCGAATACCTGAACGACACTGCCAATTGGCTGCGCATTTGGGATAGCAATGGGAACTTGCTGCTAACAGGCGAAGAACGAGCCGAGGCTGAACGACATGAACGGGAGTTGGCTGACCAACGAGCCGCGGCTGAACGACATGAACGGGAGTTAGCTGACCAGGAGATTACACGTTTACAAGCATTACTGAGAGAACATGGTATATCGCCATGAGAGCTGGACGATGCTTAAAACTGTAATCAACCTTTAATGATGATTTAATCTTATACTGTTAATTTAATCAGCAAAGTTGCCATACGCGCAGGTCATCATTATCAACGTGACACTCAGTATTCACACAATATGTCACGCTGATAGCGATGACCTACGGTTGGTGGCTTCGATTTTAAAACCATAAAAAATTTACTGTGGATTCAACATTGGAAAAACCTACAATACTAGAGGAATTGTCTCAAGGCTCTCAGCACAACGATTCCTCTAACAACGATGCCCAAACAGAGCAAACAGCAGAAAGCGCAAGTTGGTTGGCTTGGCTAACCGTCGAGCGTTTTCTCTATGGCCTGATTCTTATGGCAGGCATCTGGATTCGATTTTATGAATTGAACCTGCTGCCAATGTCATTAATTGAGGCGATTAATGCGTGGCCTGCGTGGTTGGCGTCGGCCAATATCGATCTAGCGTCAATGGCGTCTTCGGATGCGGATGCCATCGCTACGCCATCACCCACCAGTGCATTGCTCTATAGCCTACACTCGACCATCTTTTGGCTGGCGGGTGGCAATGATACACTGGCAAGATTTATACCCGCCGTGATGGGTAGTCTGCTCATTCTGCTGCCTTGGTGGTTGCGCAGCCGTGACATTCTGGGGCGAGATATTGCTCTCTTCTTGGCTTTGCTCATCGCTTTTGATCCTTGGCTGATTGTCTTTAGCCGTCTGGCAGATAGCGCAATTTTGTCAACCTTCTTGGGACTCTTAATGCTGATTGGCCTGATTCAGGTGGTCAGACTGGCCCAAGAGAGGACAGTAGAGGATAAGAATGAAGAAGATGCGGCCACGAGTCCCACTGTCAACACATGGATCAATGTGATTGCCGTCTGTGCAGGGCTATTGTTGGTCAGCGGACCACAGGCATGGAGCTTTATCCCTGTGCTGATCATGTTTGCACTCATCTTTATTATGCCGATGGGCTTGGTGGCCTTTGAGACGGGCCAGGATGATGAGGAATGGGATGATGAAGAGTCAGATAGCGAAGAGTCAGATAGCGAAGAGGCGGATAGGGACGAAGCTGGTGATGAAGCGATAGAGGAGGACGATGAGGAGGCGACAGCACCAATACTCATCCCACGTATGAGCATTGTCTTCTTCCTCGGTGCGCTCATTCTGGGGAGCACGGCGTGGCTGGCACGGCCAGAAGGCTTGGCCTACATTGGCTCTAGCTTGGGCGTGTGGCGTCAACAGTTGACAGGGGCGTCTAGCGACGGGACAGCCTTTGATTTGCTCTCCTATAGTTTTCAACATGAATTCTCGTGGCCGTTTATCCGTCTACTCATCGATCAACCGCTCCTGATTATCTTTGGTCTATTTGGCCTTGTAGGGCTATTTGGCAGCACAAGCAATGGGGCTGGGGATCACACTGGGGATGATACGTCAAGCCGTCTCTCCTTGGATAGAGATTCACGTTGGCTGACTTTTCTGCTACTCTGGTTGGCATGGGGATTACTCTTGGCGATTTTGCCCGGACGCAACCCATTCAGCCTATTGATGTTGGATTTGCCACTGTTGATCTTTGCCAGTCATGGGCTTGCTAGCTTGCCACGTCTATATGGTCGTATCATGCAACCGATTCCAATAGATGATGAGTTCGAGGATGCATATCCATTTAGTTGGGGAGAAGCGGGATTTTTATTCACCGTACTGGTGATTTTACTGGTGGCTGATGGATTCTGGGTGTCTGCGTTGGTCTCATCATTCCAGTTCAGCGCAGAAGTCGCTGGTGGTAGCTTACTCATCGTCCTGTTGATGGCCTTGCTGGTTATTCTCTATACGTTATGGGCAGGATGGGACCGCGCCCGTTTGGTGACAGGCGTCTTCTTGGCTGTGACCTTTTTGTCGGTCAACGTCAGCAGCGCATGGCAGTTGAGCCATCGCCAGGAAACCATGCACCCTGATGGCTTCTTTGCCGAATTGAGCCACAGCGAGGTGCGTATGTTGGCCTCAGATATGCAGACACTGAGCGCACAGCGGACAGGCGATGCGGGCGAGATTCCCGTTTATGTCGAATTAGGCGCACAGCCGGACCCCGTGCTGGGGTGGTATCTGCGTGACATGCGCCGTCTGCAATGGGTGGGCTCGCCGTCGATTGAGGCGTATTCGGGGATTGCCCCGCTGACGATTGCGACAACCAAGGAGTATGTGACCAGCGAACAGACATCGAGTGCGTCAATAAGCCCGAACTCGGTTGTTCTACCTGACGAATATATTGGTACAGATTATACGGTGCGTTCCTTCTGGCTCCCCTCCGATTTACCCAACCCTGAAATTGCCGAGCCAGAGCTCGCCGATGATGTTGGTTTTATAGACCGGATTCAACAACAAGTTCAAGCGCAATGGACAGGGCGACTCAAGCCAAGATTGCGCTGGGTTTTATATCGTGAAAGTAAACAGCCGCCTGCGACAGAGACTGTGATTCTGTGGGCGAGCCGTAATGTAGAGTAGGCCAGTGGGTCGGTAGGTCAGTGTTCGGTAGATCGGTTGTGAGTAACTGAATACTGTCTTACTGAATATCGACACACTGAATACGGACCTACTGAATACTGATTACCAAAATAGATTTTAAAAGTGGTGTTATAACTATGGCCCAACAAACTATATCAATCAGAACAAGGCCCGATGGGGATGGTGGATTTCTTGATCGCCCGCTAGCCGCATGGCTGAAATTTGACTGGGAAACAATCGCATGGATCGTGCTGATGCTGGTGGCGGTTTTCACCCGTTTTTATGATGTCGGCATTCGTGCCATGAGCCATGACGAGAGCTTGCATACACTCTATTCATACTATCTGTATGACGCAGGCAACTATGAGCACAACCCCATGATGCATGGGCCACTGCTCTTTCATCTCAACGCGTTGGCCTATTTTCTCTTTGGTGCGACTGATACGACGGCACGCATCTGGCCCGTGATCGCTGGCTTGGCAACCATCTGGATGGCGCGTCTCTTCCGTCCCTATATTGGACGATTGGGTGCATTGATGGCAGGCGTGTTGATTCTTGTCAGCCCTAGCCTGCTCTTCCACAGCCGCTACATCCGCAACGATATCTACATTGCGTTCTTTACCATGCTCTGGATTTATGGCGCCTTTCGCTATCTGGATACCAAAAGTCTACGTTGGGTGGTGGTGATGGTGCTGGGCATGGCCTTTGGCTTTATTACCAAAGAAAACCATTTCATGGGTGGGGCAATCATGGGGGCGTTCTTCTCTGGTTTAGCACTCTGGCAGGCAGTATCCACACGAACAGGCAACTCTATTACGAACTTGTGGCAGAATCCGAGCGCGGAATTGGCTGTCACCATGTTGACGATGGTGTTACCCTTCACCGCACCCGTTGGTCATCTTGTCATGGAATGGGATGCAATGGCGTATAGCACACAGGAAGACCTGATGCGGTCGGCTATGCTGGTCGGTGCGACAACGCTGCTGGCAATTATCATTGCCTTTATTTGGTTTGGGTTGCGACCCAAAGAGAATACTACTCCGACCAAAGCGGTGGAATCTGAGGATGAAGTTGTCGAAGATGTACAAGAGACACAGCCGCAATCGACCTACACCTTTGGCTTTTGGCTGCGCATGATGGGGCTATTCTGGGTCATCCAGATTCTCTTCTTCACGACGTTCCTGACCAACGCGCTCAACGGCATGGCAACGGGCATTGTCGGCAGTCTGGGCTATTGGCTGGCGCAGCAGGAAGTGGCACGTGGTGGTCAGCCTTGGTACTATTACTTTATGCTGGGCGGACTCTATGAGTTCCTGCCGCTGATTCTGAGTCTAGCTGGCATTGTGATGGTCTTTGCCCATGTGATTCGACGCCGCTGGGACCCTGTGCCGCAGGTGGATTTGCCGTCAGAACTACAGTCAATGGATGAAGCGAATGACATAGCTGAGGCTACAGAAGAAGATGGTAGTGATGATGCAAAGGCCAGCGAAAAAGGCAGCGGTCGCCGTCGTCGTTCCAAACGCACAACACGCAGCAATGCGCGTGGTGAGAGCAGTGATGAACCGATAACACAGACTGAACTCTGGCGTCATAACCGTGTCTACTTTGCGATTTTCAGCATTTGGTGGATTATTGCAAGCTGGGCAGCCTATACAATTGCGGGTGAAAAGATGCCTTGGCTGATGACGCATATGGCCTTGCCGATGTGTGTCTTTGGTGGCTGGTATCTGGGCAGCATCCTCAACCACATCAACTGGTCTGAGAGCATTCGCAAACAGGGCATCTGGCTCATCGGCATCTCACCTGCCATCCTCTTCACGCTCGGTATTTTATTGACCAGTTTCCCCTCCTTTGGTCGTGAAGTGGGTGAGTTGTCCGGCTCATTGCAGTGGGTTCTCGCATTGATCATTGGCGGTGGGCTGGTCTACATTGCCGCCCAACGCATTCAGGTGATCGGTTGGGGATCGGCCCTGCGACTGATGGCGATTGGTGTGATGACGGTACTCTTCCTGTTGACTATCCGCTTTAGCTACATGCTCACCTACATCAACTATGACTTGGTGACAGAGTACTTGGTCTATGCCCACGCCTCGCCCGATATCAAACGCGCACTCAACGAGATTGACCTGATCAGCGAACGCACGGTGGGTGAACGCAACATTGTGGTTGCCTATGATGACGATAGCTCTTGGCCGCTCAGTTGGTACATGCGCAGCTATCCCAACAGCAAGTTTTATGGTGCCAACCCAACCAGCGACTCGATGTCTGCCGATGTGATTATTGTTGGGCCCAAGAACTATGACAAGGTGCGGCCTTATGTAGCACGAGATTATGTCAAACGCACTTATCGGCTGGTGTGGTGGCCCGACCAAGGCTACTTTAACCTGACGTGGGAACGCTTCTGGTCAACGCTGACCGACCGAGAGAAGATGGAAAACATCTGGAACATCTTCTTCTATCGGCGCTATCAGGATGACAACGACCCCAACCGACTGCGCGATCTGACCAAATGGCCGAATCGTCATGATTTTGAGATGTATGTCAAGCGTGACGTGGCGATTGATGTTTGGGACCTGAGCATTGCCCCCATTCTGACGGGTGGGGTTGGGCTACAGAATGAAGCCCTGGATAAAGAAATCGACCTCAATGCTGTGGGTGTCTATCAAAATCAATATCAGGATTTGACACTGACTCAGCCGCGAACTATCGCAGTGGGTCCAGATGGGTCGCGTGTCCTCGTCGATACAGGCAACAATCGCATTGTACAGTTGGATGTCAACGGCAACTATGTCAACTCCTTTGGTAGCCTCTGTAAACTGGGTGAAGGAGAAGCCAGTGGCTGTCTCGACCCAGACGGTAGTGGCCCGTTGGCATTGGGTGACGGCCAGTTCTTTGAGCCTTGGGGGGCGGCAGTTGCGCCCGATGGTCACATTTATATTGCCGACACCTGGAATGGCCGTATCCAAGTCTTTGACGCAGCGGGTAACTTTGTGCGAAAGTGGGGCTACTTCAACACCACCAACGGCGAACTTGGCGACGGTTTTGCCATGTTTGGTCCACGTGGTATTGCCGTCGACATTAACGGTAATCTGCTGGTCGCCGACACGGGTAACAAACGCATCCTCCAGTTCTCGCCGACAGGTGAACTCATCCATCAGATCGGTGGCGGCGGTGTTATTTTGGGTCGCTTTGAGGAGCCAACCGCTATTGCGGTCAGCCCCGTCGATGGCTCAGTCTTTGTCGCTGATGCGTGGAATCGTCGTATCCAGAAATTGTCGCCTACATTGGAAGCAGTGGAAGAGTGGATCATCCCCAGTTGGCAGAGTGAGGACATCTATCACAAACCCTATATAGCGGTCGCAGCCAATGGCGATGTCTATGCCACCGATCCAGAGTTATTCCGTGTCTTTGTCTATAGCCCCACGGGTGAAATCAAAGCGACGTTTGGCAACTATGGGGCGGAGTTCAATCGCTTTGGCCTGCCCAATGGCATTGCGGCGGATCCGCTGACGGGGAGTGTGTTGGTGGCGGATGCGAATAATAATCGCGTGATGGTGTTTGCGCAGTTGGAGTAATGTCGACAAGAAGAACAATGATCCAGTGAACCAACCAAGTAACACAATAGAGTTGTTGCATAATAAGGCTACCTCTGATCAGTAAAGGTTCATGGAAAAAATTGGTCAATAGAGTTGAGCGGTGGCGACGGCGACCTTCCGGAGGTGAATAGGGGATACATTTTGGCAAAATGTATCCCCTATTCACCTCCGGAAGGTCTTGACTACATAACCCGATTTAACGCATCAAGATCAACTAAATAGGCGCCGATATCCTTTGCGGTCGTCTTTGCACTCACTGTAAACCCCACCCGCGCAAAAAACGCGTACTCAACCTGCCAGCCCTCGCCATTATTAGGTAGTGTCTTGAGGACACGTGGTGTTTTCTTCAAAATAAGCTCATCAATCACGCCTTTGCCCACCAGTTTGTCACCCCATTTACACTCACCAAGTAAGATACGATGCTCATGCCAGTTGATTGCCACAACATCAACCTGCGCACCCCGATCCCAATGACTGCCGATGCGCTCTGGGACAAAGGGCAACGCCCCATTTCTGGCTTGAATTTGCACCCAGTGTCTTGATAGTTCTTCAAAGGTCGTTTGGCCGATAAATGCACGTAGCTCTTGACGCACTTTGGTCAGCACGGGCATCGAGTCAAAGGGCAGGTCCTCATGGAACGGGGCCATGAAACGAAAATAAAAACGAAAATAGGGGTCTTGCAGGTGGTAGCGTCCTCGCCTAGAGGTACGTCGTTTGGCGGTGGGAATGGTGGCAGGGAGACGCCGTTCAACAAAACGTAATTCTCGTAACCGGTTCAAGTATGACGCAAGATGGGACTTCCCAATAAGGCTATGATTGCTGATATCTGTGGGTGTATGACACCCTGCTCCGATAGCCTTTAACACGGCAAGGTATGACTGTGGATCACGGACTTCTTCATAGAGGAGCAACGTTGGCTCGCTGAGAAACATGCTACCACTGTCAAGAATGACCTGATTTAAATTTTCCACTAAATTCAGGTCAGGGTCCAGCCACTCTAGATAGGCTGGAATCCCGCCAAGGATGCCATAAAGTGCCACACGTTCGGCGATAGACCAATTGGGAAAAAACTCAATCAAGGTGTGAAACGGGAGCGGTTGTAGATGCCACTGCCCTGTAAAACGCCCAAAGAGCGGCGATTGACGCTTTTGTAACGACTCCATTGTCCGTACCTGTGACCCGCAAACGACGATGATTGTATTCGAGTTTTGAAACAACCCGTCCCATGCATGTTGCAATGAGGAGAGCATAGCAGGGTCGCTTTCGGCAGCATAGGGAAGTTCGTCGATAATCAAAATGTGTTTCTCCTGTCCAATCCGACGAGAAACCGCCTCCCATGTCTCCTGCCACGTACCAAAGATGGGCGACTGCGCAATCGGTCGCTCATCCACCTTGGCAAATAATTTGCGTCGTTGCAAGGCAGCAGGT
>JBCCFC010000132.1:0-16093 GCA_039029935.1 Chloroflexota bacterium | reverse complement strand
TTTGTACATTGTGACGGGAGCATAGCATAGACGATATCCTTTGTCAAAATTGGTTTTAAAATTCATCTTAGGGTTACATTAGCCCAATTTATGTAATAGTCAGCAATACCTTGAATAGTCATCGTAGGCACCCAAAGGATTCCCGACCCTCGCGGTCGCCCAAGTCATTTATTCAACCTGCTGTTTACCTTGCCCAACATGCCAACCGTTTCGGTATCATCAAACGCTCTCGACGCTCTTCCTCCAAAAAGCTTCCCCGATTTGACACCCCTCCCTGACCATAACTTGTGACCAATGGACTTAAATGGTGACGCCGATTAGATAAACACGCATCGTCTTGTCATCAAGGGTTAGCTCAAAGACATCGGCATTTTCTTGAAGAAGAACATTGTTGTCTTTCTTATGATCGAAGATGACCATATACCCCTTCTGTAGACCCGCCGCACGGAGATAGTTTGATAGCTGCGTCAGCCCCTGTTCATATTTTGCTTTGCCATACCATATTTTGGTTTCGATGATAAATCGTTGTCCCCGATGAAAGCCCACAATATCCATCTCGCCAGCCACAGAGAGAGACTCAACAGTTGCATAGCCATCAATGCTGCTCAATACAGCCGTCAGATAACTGAGCAGCATATACTGTCCGCTAATCTCTAACGGATTATGGGTTGCCTCACTTTTTAGCAGACGAACACCATGCTCCTCCATGAAATCTTTGAAACTATCCATGAGCGAATCAGTGTCGAGGATATCTTCGACCATAAAGCGATGATACACCTGCAACTCTGTGATCGGCACTTGCCGGATAAGGCTGTGAGATGGCGCAAAGGTCTTGACCAGCAGTTTTTGATAAATTGGATTGGCAATACGGGCATACTCCGAACCATATTCATCGGGAATCAAGCGCATAATGCCATACATCAAGAATTCTTGCATGACTTCATCTTGATAATCATAATACTTTCTGCTCCGAAAGAGTGCATCAAGTAGCAAATCTTTGTGAAGTTTGGCCTTGGATCGAATTGAATAGAAGTTTGTATTATTTTCATTAATCAGTTTGTTTAGGGCCTGATCAAAGTGTTTTTTTGTAATCGGCTGACTGCGGTCGGTTGCATACGTTTCGGTTAATAGCTGCCCAAGACGATTAACAAGGAATGGTTGCCCCTCACTTTGTGCAAAAACACTGTCAAAGACAATTCCCTCAAAAGGTTGCCCTGTTGCCTCCGTGTGCTGACTGAGCAGGTCAATGACTTCCTCTTTGGAAAAGTAGGGAACAGTATATTGATCGGCAATGTTGAATGGCGACTGCGAGCCACCAAGGAGATGTGCAACACTGCGAACGCCGACCAAAATAATCGAGTAGACACTATCGCTGCCAGGTTCAAGACGCTGTAGATACATTCCTCGAAATTGACTGAGCAGACCTGCTGTTATCTCTATTGGAACAGCTTCAAATTCATCAATAATCAGAACAACCCGTTTGTCAATCACCCTGCTAACGTTTTTGAGCCACTGAATGAAATGATGCTGATCCTGCATGGTACTAGGCTCTGGTGCAGACGGCCAAAAGTCTTTTCGCCAGTCGTTTAGCTCATATCCCAACACCTCATAAGTGCGCTCTCGTGTTAGATTTGTGAGTATCTCAAAGTTAAGCCGAATGCCGACGTAGTTACCCGTCGCTTCTAACTCCTCGACTATCTCACGAAAGAGTGTGGTCTTGCCTGTTTGTCGCCCTGCATTCAACGTAAAATAACGACCCCTTTCGACTTTTTCACGCATAATCGCCTTCGACTCAACGCGATTTACATGATAATGATATTCTGGGTAAACAGGCCCAAATATATTGAATTCTCGCATGCATCCTCCTTATTCACTCTGGCGATTTGCTCCTCACTTTATGCAGCTTATTGAGCAATTGCACACCTTTACGCGAGAATAGCATAGACAATAGTCATTGTCAACGTTTTCGCTATCAACTTATTTGACTATATCTGTATGCCAATCGTTAGTGTCTTGTAAAAACTTTCGATTTCTACCGTACTTTGTTATACTGTGCTTGATGCAGCACTGTCATAATTTCTTCTTCCCAACGATAAAATGCAGAGTACTGACCGCAGTGATTTACGGGATTATCACTCACACCACCAATGCAA
The DNA here is from genome assembly GCA_039029935.1 of Chloroflexota bacterium. Lineage (GTDB taxonomy): Bacteria > Chloroflexota > Anaerolineae > Caldilineales > Caldilineaceae. Next base: position 13,940 of record JBCCFC010000132.1, on the reverse strand, counting down.
AAGGCAAACCCTGATGCCGATTTGGGATCAAACCAAAGCCCAGAGTGCAGTCCATAGGCATCGCCCGAGTGACCGACATAGGACAATGACACACCCTCAACAAGGCGATCCCCTTGGATTGTATCTGTGGTCAGATGAATGCCCAGCCCCCATTGGCGCATCAACCCACCATACGGATCACCATTGCCAGCAGATTCCTGGTAGGTCCAAACAGATGTTAACATCGTGTGAATGGTGTCTGATTCTAGTAACTTGATTCCTTGATATGCGCCATTGCCGCTAATTAACAATGCAATTTTGACCAAATCACGTGTTGAAATGCGTAGTCCGCCCTGTGGTGAAAAAAGTGTGCCATTTGTGCCAATCGTGTAGGCATCTGGTACGGAGTTTATCGGGGCAGTGCTGCGATAGTCATCAACTTGTGGAACCCAAGGTCCGTGTGGATGCCATGTGCCACCCGCAGACTGTTTGCGGTAGAGTGTGGCAAGATTTTGCAACGATGTCTCCGAAAAACCGCTAATATTATAGCTGGCGTCAATACCGAGTGGGCTGAGTAGATGTTCATGTATGTAGCGGTCAAAACGCTGCCCAGAGGCAACCTCAATCAACGTGCCGACTAGACCATAGTTGAGGTTTGAGTAGGTGAAGAAGATGCCAGGTTTTTGGTCTGGTTCTGCCCAATGACAGCCATCGTGATAATGGGGGCTGGCTGGGTCAAAGAAATCGCTCATGGTGTGGGGCAACGGTAGGCTATAGGATTCGTCGCCATCACGAATCGAGGATGTGTGACTGAGCAGCATACGCAACGTAATCGCAGTATCAGGATGATGGGGATTACGCAGCTTAAACCCTAGATAGTCGCTTACATCAGCATCCAGCGAGAGCTTGTCTTGCTCAGCTAGCTGCATGATACCAAGCGATGTCACCAGTTTTGAGATGGATGCTACACGATATTTGGTGTTTTGATTGACAGGTAAGCTGCGGGTATCGTCAGTTGGATCAATCTGTCGATGACCAAAATATCCTTCATAACAAATCTCGCCATCCACAAAAGCCACTGCTGCAAGGCTGGCAAGTGGTCTGGCCGGATGAGACATGATTTGTTGAAGTTGCTCATTGATAATTTCAATTTGGGATGCAGATAGTGTGGATTTTGACAGACTGGATTTTAACACGCGGTAACGCTCCTTATCACAAACAAGCAATTATTTATGGATTTAATCATTATACGTCATGCGCTGCCAACACAGGGTATTGACCCACCGTTAAGCGCAGAAGGGCATCGTCAAGCAGCAGTGGTCACCCAACGGCTGGCACAGGAATCCAGCGAGGCAAATGGACCTATTCACCACATCGTTTCCAGCCCCTTACAGCGCGCCCGACAGACAGCAGAGCCATTGAGTCAACTGCTTGGCTTAGAGATAGAGATTGTGGATGGACTGGCTGAGGCTGACAAAGAAGGACATGAATACGTGCCTGTCGAGCAGATGCGCCGCGAACGACCAGAAGAGTGGAAAATCTTTATTCAAGACCCGATTTCCTTTTTGGGTAGCGATGCCGACCGTTTTCAATCCGATGTGTTATCAGGCTTCGCCCAAGTGATCGAACGCTATCCGGGTAAAACAGTTGCTATTTTTAGTCATGTTCTAACCATCAACGTGTTTCTGCGCGATATACTGCAATCACCAATCTCGGTTCCTTTCACGCCAGATTACTGTTCAATCAGTCGTGTACGAGCATCCCGCTCAGGACAGCGGTCGGTAATTAGCGTAAACGATACAGGGCATTTTGCGAAGAGTTGAAAGGAGGAATAAACATGACAAATTCAGTTTCTACACAAATCAAACCAGATATCAAACGTGACGCCGAAAAGGTGTTTCACCAATTGGGATTAACACCAGATGAAGCTATCGCACAGTTTTATCGACAGGTGGCACAGTCACAGCATTTGCCGTTTGTGCCAAATGGAGATGATGAGTCCGCAATATCATCTACAAGGATCATGAATTATATCAAATTATACAGTTCTCCAGATGATGAAATCATGCTACAGGAAGAGGCTGTTTTTCGTGAAAACCAAGTACACTATCAACAACTTTACCCCAATGAATATATTGCCATTTATCAGGGCGAGGTCGTTGACCATGATCTGGATGAGGATGAACTCATTGAACGACGTTTGGAAAAATATGGCGAAAAGGTTGTGCTTATACGGCATGTTGATTCTGACCCAGATGAGGTTAAAGTCATTCGCTCACACATTATACTCTAACGATAACCATGACAAGAGCCTATACATTTGATTACGATCCACAACACGTACCCTCTGCACCTTTTATAGATATTTATGTCTATACAAAAAGTAAACCAGAAAAAATGCAAAAAATTTCTCTCATGGTGGATACAGGAGCAGATGCAACGATTCTACCGATTCAACTTTTGCAGCAAATTAAAGCACCTATGACCCGTATGGGAACTCTCACCGGCATTCACGGCATCCGAAAATCAACACGGTTGTATAGAATCGCTTTGCAGGTAGGCGATTACACACTGAATCGAGTGGAAGTCGCATCATCAGAAGGATGGAGCCAGGCGGTGTTAGGTCGCGATGTCCTCAATCATTTGGTTCTGACGTTAGATGGTCCTACAGGTGTAACCATTCTTATTTAAGCGCATTTCTCTCGCAGGATACATATTTGCGTGAACTGGATGCGTTTTGAGGTAGGCGACACTATCTTCTGATGTCAAGAATAACTTATCATGGATATTTCTGGGAAAACGAGTACGGAAGAACGCGGATGGATAAAGTTTGCCTTACCGTTTCAGCATTCAAGTTCTAGTTGACCATTATACAAAAAAGGAGAAATAAATGAGTGAACAAAAAACAGTTTTAATTACAGGCGCATCAGGTAACTTAGGTGGTAAACTTGCTGCGCATTTGGCGGGACGATATGATATACGACTGTTGGATATACGCGCCGGAGAAAACAACGAACAAGAGGTGATTGCTGCTGACTTAAGCCAGTGGGATATGGCATGGGTGGGGCAATTCACCGATGTGGATACAGTTGTCCATCTCGCAGCCGACCCCAAAGCAGACCAAATCTGGGAAAAACTAATTGGCCCCAATGTCGACGCCGTCATCAATGTATTTACGGCAGCAGCACAGCAGGGTGTTCGTCGTGTCATCTACGCCAGCTCCAACCATGCGATGGGTGGCTATAAGCATGTACCAGAACCTCATGTCATCACCACAGACATTGCGCCTCTGCCCGGTGCAGAGTATACCCAAGCGGGTACAACCCACAACAGCCGTGCTTATGGTGCAGCCAAGCTCATGGGCGAGCGTATTGGCAAGTGCTATGCCGACGTCTATGGACTGTCTGTGATTGCCGTGCGTATTGGCTGGACCCAAGGGGGTGAGAATACCCCCTCACAGATGTCTGTGGAAAAAGACCCTTGGATGAAGAATTTGTGGCTGTCCAATCGTGATTACTGCCAGCTAATGGAAAAGTGTATCGAAGCCGACCCCAATATTCATTTTGAGGTCATCAACGGCATGTCAAACAACGCCGAGATGCGTTGGGACATCCAGCATACACGGGATGTGGTTGGCTATGAAGCGCAGGATGATTTATACGCATAATGGTAGCCATAAACACTGCAATGACAAACCTCATCCATTCAATTGACCCTCTCGATCCGCTCGAACAGACCCATATCAACAATGCCCTCACCTGGGTAGCATCCGGTGCGCCGCTTTGTCGTATTCACAGACCCGCCACACCACCACAACACTTGGTCTCATACTTTACGCTGGTGGATACAGAGGCCAAACAGATGCTATTGGTCCACCACAAAAAATCAGGCTTATGGTTGCCAAGCGGTGGGCATGTCGAAGTCGGTGAACATCCGTCGGATACCGTGCGGCGTGAAGTGCAGGAAGAGTTGTCGATTGAGGCCGACTTCTTGCTGCCAGACCCGCTACTGCTGACGATGACTGAAACTGTGCCAGAAATGAGGGCGGGCGTATCCACAACGCATACCGATGTGTCTTTATGGTATGTGCTGCGTGGTACGCATACGCAACCATTGGACTATGATACACGAGAATTCCATACTGTACAGTGGTTTCCGGTGGATGCTCTGCCAGAACCAAGCATGACGGACCCACACATGGGGCGGTTTGTGGAAAAGCTACAGAGAAAGATGTTATGGTCGTAGTGAATAAAGGACAGTATCGCAGGTTGGCTACCTGCGTCACAGATAATCAATCTGTGTTACTGGTGAAGGCTTTCCTCTCCAAGAGCAAATTTCAATATCGCCTCAATCGTCGGCAGTTTTTGAGCAGCGCAGGGGTGTTCATCGGGTCCATCCCGTTGGCCGCATGTCTATCTGACCCCAATTTATCATCCTCCACTATAGTCTCAGGAGACGAAGAGATGCAACCAAATTTTCAAGTTATTTTTTCTGCCAATGCCAAGGCAGGCGATACCATCGAAGTAAGCAACAGCGCAGGACTTTCACAGGTCCTACTCATGGACGATGCCACCCACACCAAGTTCAAAAATTTTGAGCGGGTCAGCTTTCCTGGTCCCGACAACACCACACGCACTACTGCGACCTATACAATTCGCTATGATGGCCGCTGGCATGTCCTCTCCGATGGTGGTGAGGGGAAAGTGACGCACACCAAGGTACAGATTGATTTACCACCCAAACATAAGCTATCCTTTGGGGACATCAGCAATCGTGAAGCACAGGCATTCATCGCCGATGTGCTACGCCTGACCAACGCTGAACGCACCAAAGCACGTCTGAATCCACTGCACGCCAATGACATGCTGCATCACGCCGCACAGGGACACACCATGAACATGGCCTTGCAGGGATTCCAGAGCCACACTGGGTTGGATGGCTCCATACCCGCTGTCCGTATCAGCGTCACAGGCTACCGCGCCTCACTCAGTGCCGAGAACATCGCCTTTGGCTGGCAGAGTGCCGAAGATGTTGTCAAAGGATGGATGGGCAGCCCAGGGCATCGAAAGAATATTCTCATGCGTGATGTGACTGAGATTGGGATTGGTATCTATTACCGCGCGGATGATCCTGGGGCAGAGAACTATCGCTATTATTGGACGCAAGTGTTTGCGAAACCGACATAACCTCGCTCTCTACGACTAGCTATCGCCTTCTGTACTCGTCCCGCCCCACGTTGCACCCTAGTGACCCACTTGTTGCATCCTCAATCGATAATAGAACCAAGGGATTGGCAACAATTCGTTCATTGTAGAAACGATTGCGCTGTACCTTTCTGAACTTCAATCAGGAATACTTGGATGTAAAACGAGCATGTAGATGCGTTTATAGTGGGGGAGGATAGATATCTATGTACGATCAACGAAATCAATACGCTATTTTTGGCCTAAGCATTCTTGCAATTTCACTGCTCATCACGCTCATCTGGATCAATCCACCGTCGGTTCAGGCTTCTCCACAGGTTACACCGGATCAGAACGATGTATGGCTCCCCATCATTTTTGGCGATGGCGAGGCATCTGTTCCCACTCTCCAAAATCCAAGCATTGCGACACCCACAGCAACACCCTCTGCTACTGCGACACCAGTCCCGACTGAAACAGCATTACCAATGGCGACGGCAACAAATACACAGACACCACAGCTATCGCCGACAACAGAGTCAACAGTACCCCCAACTTCAACAGTGACACCAACGCCAGATACATCAGCACGCAACCCCATCCTCTTTGTCTCGCAAATTCCCATCCGCCCAGATTTCACAACCATCGGCTCAACCTTTGGCAATCATCTCGCCAGCATCCATTCTGTAGGCCGAGGTGGGGACCTGTGGATTCTCTATCCTGACGGAACCATGAAGAATCTGACTGCGGCTGCGGGGTATGGTCTGCCAGAAATTGACAGTGAAATTTCCGACTTTCAGGGGGCAAACGCCATCGCCGTCCGCGACCCTGCCGTTCACTGGGATGGTCAAAAGGCCATTTTTAGCATGGTCATCGGCGCACCCACCGAGCAGTATGTCTGGGAAAGCTACTACTGGCAACTTTATGAAATTATCGGGCTGGGGCCAGATGACACACCTGTCATCACCCGTGTTGCCAATCAGCCCGAAAACTACAACAATATCAGCCCAATTTATGGCACGGACGACCGCATCATTTTCACCACCGACCGCCCACGCAACGGCGCACGACACCTGTATCCGCAATTGGACGAGTATGAACTGTCACCCACCAATACGGGGCTATGGAGCCTTGATCCTGAAACGGGCGATTTACGACTCCTCAATCATGCACCCTCTGGCAACTTCACGCCGCTCATCGACAGCTTTGGCCGCGTTCTCTTTACGCAGTGGGACCATCTGCAACGTGATCAGCAGGCCGATGCCGACAACAATGCTGCCAACAACGGTTCTGCCTTGCCCTATAACACCTTCAACCATGCTGATGAATCCGAAGACGCCGCCATCCTAAATGACCGCAGTGAAGTCTTCCCCGAACCCCGTCGTGGCGCGGTTGATCTCCCAGAGGGCGTTGTCGGTCTACGCTTTAATCATTTTTTCCCTTGGGAAATCAACGAAGATGGGACTGAGAGTGAAATCCTCAATCATCTTGGTCGTCACGAACTTCACGACTACTTTGCCAATTCAATCTCGACTGACAGCAATGTAGATGAATTTATCGCCGAAACCACCGGACGCACCAACCCCAATGCCATTGAGAACATGTTTCACATCGAAGAGGACCCGCTCACCCCAGGCCGTTACTATGGCATCGACGCCCCAGAATTTAACACCCACAGTTCTGGCATGGTCATACGCCTCCACGCACCATCCACCGAAAACCCTGACCACATTGTGGTGGACTATATCACGCACCCCGATACCATCACCAACCAAGCCACCGAAAATCACTCCGGCCACTACCGTGAACCCCTACCCCTTTCGGATGGTACACTCATCGCCGTTCATACTGCCCAAACCGCAGATGAGGCCAGTTCCGGTGATTCAATCTACGATTTCCGTCTCACCACGCTTACACAAAACAGCAATGGCTACTGGACTGCCAGCCAACATCTCACCCAGGGCATCAGCAAAACAGTACGCTATTGGAACCCCGATGTGCTGATTACATACGCTGGCCCGCTCTGGGAACTCAACCCCGTTGAAGTACGCGCGCGGCCACGCCCCACTCGCCGCACGGTCGAACTCTCCGCACCAGAGCAACAGGCATTTAGCAACGCCAATGTCAACCCCAATGACCTGCGCACCTATCTTACGGACAATAACCTTGCCCTCGTCGTCAGCCGTAACGTGACTGTGCGCGATGATCTTGATACCCAGCAACCCTACAATCTACGTGTTGCCAGCAATAACGCCCAAGATACTGAGACGATTGGCTCCACTGGCACGGTCTATGACATCTCCTATCTGCAATTTTTCCAAGGCGACCAGATTCGTGGTTGGTATGCAGGACGTGATGAACCCCGTGCAGGTCGTCGCGTACTTGCGCAAGCAATGCACGATGCCAACGCACTCACTGCCAACCCACCCACTGCAGGCCCAGCGGGTAGTACTGTCATTGCCCCAGATGGTTCTATGGCCGCCTTTGTGCCTGCCAATCGTGCCATGAGCTGGCAACTCACCGATGCCAGCGGCAATGCCATCGTGCGTGAACGCTACTGGCTCACCTTCCAGCCAGGCGAAATTCGTACATGCAGCAACTGTCATGGCTTAAACGAGCAGGATCAAGCGGGTCAGACTGAACCGATGAATACACCGTTGGCATTAATCGAATTGTTAGAAGAATGGTCGAATAAGTGACCGCTACGCTATCGACTCACCACTGGCAAAAAGTGATGCTGTTGCGTATTCACCACCAGCGTCACAGGCTGCGCATAGAGGCCACCTCGATCATGTGCCTGCACAACAACTCGATACATCCCTTTTGGGATAACTTGAGTATATGTACTGGTAAATGATACCTCTGGGCTGCTATTATCCGGCCTAAATTCAATCACATCCAAGCTATCTGCTGCTAGGCTTTCATCATCAAGAACGGTGTTTTGAGCAGGATCGCTGAGAGGATAGATGACACCCAACACTTCTTTGATAGCCGTATGACCATCCTGATGACGCACCTCTGCGCGCAGGTTGATCGGTTGCGCACCCATCGCACTGGTCTGTACGACATTCGCTATATAGGGGGGCCAATCTGTCACCAGCACCCCTAGCTCGACCATGATGCGCAACGATGCCAAGCGCATATCCTCGGATTCATTGGGGATGCCATTGCCATTGGTGTCGAGCAGTGGCTCTTGGCGTGGATAGAAGGTCTGCACCAGTTGTCGTGCCTGTGTAAAGCTGGTGGCAATGTTATATTCCAATTGCACATAGGTGAGGAAACTTTGTGAAAAGAGTGTCCCTTCCCTTGAAATCGGTGGCGCATAGTCAGCGTTATTCGAGGCGATGACCAGCCGTCGTATCTTGCTAAGGGACCCAGAAGTGTCGGTAATAAAGCGACCAGATCGATTACCCTCAATAAAGATCGTGGTCAGCAAATCGGGCACATCTGCCTCTAATTGAGTGAGCCACATATTTAATTCATTGGGTGTAAACGTTTCACCACGCAACTTGTCCAGATAGAATTGGTCATCATCCCCATGTGCTACAAGATAGAGCGAAAAAACCTTTGTGCCTTCTTCTTGAATAAGCCGTTCTTTGGCCCACTCCGTAATCACAAATTCAAAATTGGATTTTGTCGACTCACCGTCAACAGCCGTCAATGCGCTATCTGTTGCCAGAAAGAACACATCATTATCCGTACCACCTTCACTCACAAAGAAATCATAGGCAGACATGGCCGTTTGGTGAACGTTATCCTGAATGGCGACCGTATCTGTGTAACGGCCTGCAACAATCACAACGACGCCTGGCGTCACCTCATTCCCTGTGCCAACGTTGGGCACAAAGCTCACAGCGAGATTGTACTGAGCATTGCTGCCTGCCTGCGCCATATTATCATTCTGGCGTTTGATATAAAATTGTTGACCCGCATTTTCAGCGTTGATATAGAGTCGTGCCGAGGGCGTAAAGGGTTCCGCAAACTGTCCTTGCATTTGGGCTTCGCAGTTATTATAATAGACAAGATTGACATCCGCACTGGACCCTGTTGGTACAATGGCCTCAATGCGATAAATACCCGCATTCTCCGCTGTGAACATACTCCAATCGATATCATTTGCCGTATGAAAGTTGTGTTCATATGTTGTGCTATCAGCGATGATAGTGGTGGCTTCAGCGCAGGTGTCGTCTGGCTCATGGTTGTCTGGGCGCAACAAAGTTGTGGCTGTGATGATATCTGAGTAGCCGCTCCAGAGGGCGTTCTTTTGCTCCTCCCAAACAGGTGTATAGGTACGAATGCGGAAGGAATATGTTTCGCCAGGAGAAAGATTGGCGATCTGGGCAGAATTGCTGTGTTTGCTTGTGGTATTCTTATAGGCATTGAATCCATCTTGCGTTGCAACGCTGATCTCATAATAACCATCTTTCTCCTGAAAAGGAATAGGTGTCCAAGTCAGTTGAATCTCGGTTTCAGACAACGCCGTTGCGGACAGCCCAACCGGAGCGATGGTTTGGGTATGTAGCCAATCAGACTTAATCGAGAAAAAAACTGTCTGCCAATCTGTGTCAGTAACTGTCATGCGATTGTAACCGAGGTCTATTTGGGTGAGCTGACCAAGCATGGCAAACTCCGCAGGAAGGGTCATCAGTTGATTATAGGCGAGGCTAACCATCGTTAACCTTGTGAGATGACCAATTTCTGGTGGCAGCGTTGTCAGGTGATTTTTCTCAAGATTTAGTAAACTCAACTTAGAAAGATGGCCGATTTCTGGTGGCAGTGCCGTCAGGTGATTTTTCGGGATAATGAGTGACACCAAGTTCGCTAGATGGCCGATTTCCTCAGGTAGCGTTGTGAGTTGATTGGATGGGAGACTGAGATGTGTCAAGCTCGCCAGATTACCCATTTCCGGTGGTAATGTAACAAGTTTGTTGTGTGCAAGAAAAAGATACGTCAAATTAGCAAGATGACCGATTTCCGGCGGTAGCGTCGTGAACTGGTTGTTTGAGATATCTAGCTGAGATAATGTCAAAAGATTGCCGATTTCGGGTGGCAACGTAGTTAGCTGGTTGTTAGAAAGATTGAGCGCAGATAATGTAGAGAGATTGCCGATTTCCGGTGGTAGCGTCGTGAGCTGATTGTTTGACAGGTTCATTACATATGTATCAACAAAATTGCCGATTTCGGGCGGCAGCGTCGTTAACTGGTTATGTGAGAGGTTAATCCTGGGAAAATTAGGGAGATTGCCATATTCTGGCGGTATAGTCGTCAGGCTATTATAGTAAAGATAAAGTTCTGTCAAATTGGAAAGATTGCCAATTTCTGGTGGTAACGTCGTCAACTGGTTTTGCCGCATATCAAGCTTGGTCAAGTTCGAGAGGTTGCCGATTTCCGGCGGTAGTGTGGTCAATCGGTTGCGAGATAGATTGAGTGAAGTTAAGTTCAGTAGATGGCCGATTTCTGATGGGAGCGTCTCTATTTGATTTTCTCGCAAAAAAAGCGTGGTCAAGTTTGAGAGATTGCCAATTTCTGATGGTAACGTCGTCAATTGATTGTGCTCAACATTAAGAGTCGTTAAGTGTGAAAGATTGCCGATCTCTAATGGTAACAGCGTCAATTGGTTGTGACAGAGGTCAAGTGCTGTCAAATTGGAAAGATGGCCGATTTCTGGTGGCAACATCGTCAGTTGATTTGAGTATAGGTCAAGAGTTGTCAGGTTCGAAAGATTGCCGATCTCTGACGGCAGCGTTTCCAATTGGTTGCCCCGCAGGATTAATGTTGTTAAGCTAGAAAGGTAAGTAATTTCTATTGGCACAGCGGTAAGTTCACTGTAGGAAAAGGAAAACTCTGTCAAGTTAGAGAGTGTGCCTAGTTCTGATGGTAAGCTGGTGATGTTGCTCCGTGAGATGTTGAGAGATTCCAAATGAGTAAGATTCATAATATCAGGCGGTAATGCACCACGAAGACCGACAGGGCTGGGAGGGGCCCAAGAAAACGATCTGTTGTTGACAAAGGCAAGTCTTGTGACATGTCCGTTCTCACAAGTCACATCAGACCACTCACAAGGGGTCATTGTTTCTAGCCATCGTTCACCTTGATCTGTTCGCCAATTGGGGCCATCTGTGCTGTTGTAAATGGCAAGCAATGCCTTGCACTCGCTCTGTGGAATTTCGCTTACAAGCGAGCAATCGAACTCAGCTTGTGTCATCATCGCGGGCAGTCCGGCCCATGTCAATTCAGTCTGTGTCAAGCTTATTGATAACATGCAAAGGGCAATGAGGGCCAGAATACGTCGTATTATCATGAATTGCTTACTCCTTTCGAGAAATTTCTCTATTGTTTGTACACAGCACTTATCATAACCATTGCCTAAACACAAACTTAAGTATGCCAAATAGTATCGCATTTGAGTGTATCACCTCTTGATCCATTGGGCAAAGTGAAAGAAACTACGATACAATGCCCCTATCAATAACAATTCAAGCTCAACAAAATTCTGGAGAAAAGACATGAAGCTTGGCATTAACTTGGGCTATTCAGGACGAAAAATTGTCATTCCCATCGAGATGATTCAGGCCGCAGAGCAGATGGGCTTTGATTCAGTCTGGACAGCGGAGGCGTATGGTTCAGATGCGTTGACACCACTTGCATGGATTGGTGGACAGACAGAAAGTATTAAATTGGCAACAGGCATCATCCAGATGTCGGCGCGCACACCAACAGCGACAGCGATGGCAGCTATTACCATCGATCAACTTTGCCCTGGGCGCATGATACTGGGGCTGGGTGCATCGGGTCCACAGGTAGTGGAAGGCTGGTATGGACAGCCCTATCGGCGGCCATTGGCGCGTACACGCGAATACATTTCCATCATGAAGCAGGTCTTCAAGCGTGAGAACCCGTTGGTGCATGATGGCGAACAGTATTCAATTCCCTATGAAGGTCCCAACAGCACAGGGTTGGGCAAACCACTCAAGAGCATTTTGCATGGGCGTGACGACTTGCCTATTTTCTTGGGGGCAGAAGGTCCTAAGAATATTGCTTTGGCCGCAGAAATGGCGGATGGTTGGCTGGCAATGCTGTTGTCACCACGCCACTTTGATGATGTCTACCGCCCCTTCTTAGAATCGGGCTTTGAGATTGCAGGCAATGACAAAGGCTATGACAACTTTGAGGTCGCCTGTTATGTGCCCGTGGCGATGGGCGATGATCTCGACGCCTGTCGTGACAGTATGCGCGCTTATCTTGCGCTCTATATTGGTGGCATGGGGTCAAAGAAACAAAATTTCCACAAAGACGTTGTCGTGCGTTATGGCTATGGCGAGGTGGCTGACCACATTCAAAATTTGTATCTGTCAGGCAAAAAGGCCGAGGCAGAAGCGACTGTCCCCACGCAGTTGATTGATGATGTATGTCTCGTAGGTCCCAAAGCGCATATTCGTGAACAGCTTGAGGTCTGGCAATCCTGCAAAGGCATCACCACGATGTTGCTCAGTCCCAGCATGGAGATTGGCAGTCCAATGACGACGTTGGAGGCGATTGCGGATATTGTGTGGGGATAGCGGTATTCGGTAGGTCGGTAATCGGTGGGTCGGTAATCGGTGGGTCGGTACAAATTGACCTGCTGACTGACCTACTGACCTACTGACCTACTGACCTACCGACCTACTGACCTACTGACCTTGTGGAGGCAATTTAATGGCGAGAAAACTAAAACGACGCGCAAAAAAATTATCAGAAAAAAAATCATTAGCAAAGAGTACGCCTCGTAAACCGCCAACCGAGCAGGAAGTTGCGGAACTAGCCAGCCTGTTCATTAGATGGGTGGAGATCACCGATTGGGACCGCTCACAGGCGTTTCTGACTGACAATGCCACAGCGATGCTCACAGATGTGGGTGAATCGACTCTGGGAATGTTTCTGCGGCTGACAGAAGAGCAGGACGCGCAGGATGAGATGGCTCGGCGGTTGCAGTTGCATGTCACACTCCTACAAAGGTGTCGTGAGGATGGCATTCAGGCAGCGTATGATGTGCTTCGTATGGAATTGCGTGATGTGGAAGAGCATATGAGTGATCCAGTTATACAGACAGTGGCGTCCTTTATCAGAGCCGAAGACGACGAGGCAGCTTGCCAGCTATTTGAAGAAAATCGTGATGTGTTGATGCTCGATCAAGCACAACTGATTATCTATGAGTTGCTTGGCTATGCACGCAAAGCAGGTGACATTGCGATGGAAACACAGTTGCTGGCGCGATTAACGCTATTGGGATATCTTACAACAACCTGAGGTGAGTTAAATACAGTGCATTCAAATGATTCGTTGAGTCTCACACTCATCATTCGTCCCAAAGGGGTTCATGATGAAATATTGCCCAAATACAGAATGTTCATTTTTTCTGGAAATAGGCATGGTGGCCGAGTATCAAGATGATGTAGACTTTTGCTTGGATTGCAAGACAAGATTGGAGGATGGTCATGCACCATTCATGATGCCGCCGAAAGGACAACAGAGTTTGCTCAATCCGGAACGGGATGCAGACACTGCGCTTAAGTTGGTGACAGTTGACATCGTTGATTCCTTTGCAGATGCGATTTGGGTGAAAGAAGAGTTGGAACAGGCTGGCATTAGCGCTGTGATTGTTCCACACAATCAGAATGAACTGGATGGCGAGCTCAATCCAGATAGTACGATCTTTGATGTACAAGTGATTGACCAGCAGGTCATCGCAGCCAAAGATGTCCTTCAGTATGTCTTTGAAGACCATGATGAACCACTAGA
>JBCCFC010000131.1:0-16129 GCA_039029935.1 Chloroflexota bacterium | reverse complement strand
TTCGCTAAATCTTTCAATTGCGGTTTGCATTTCTCTGTGCATTGTTGGCCTCCCTGGGTATATTTTACCCTACTCTGGCCTACTGCGTGTAATAGAGACTGCTTGATGGTATAGGTCTTTAGACATCCAAAAAATCCCTTATCATTCCTTGCTTACAAAACCATTACGTTGAAATAGACCTGCCGTCACTTCCTGAACCTCATCCTTCTCAATCAACCCATCACGAAAACGTACAACGCGCGGACAATACTCGGCTGTCTCCGGATCATGCGTCACAAAAATCACCGTAATTTTCCGTTCTCGATTGAGCCGCTGAAATAATTCCATAATCTCTACGCTCGTACTGGTGTCAAGGTTTCCGGTTGGCTCATCAGCGAGAATCATGGCTGGCTCGTTGACAAGGGCGCGGGCGATGGCAACACGCTGTTGTTGACCACCAGAAAGCTCGTTGGGCTTATGGTCAAGCCGCTCCCCTAGCCCCACCTGTGCCAGTACCTCTGCTGCACGTTGACGACGTTTACGCGCACCACCCGCATAGATCAACGGCAACTCAACGTTGGCAATGGCCGCAGTACGGGGCAAAAGGTTAAAGCTCTGGAAGACAAAGCCAATTTTGTGACAGCGAATGTCGGCTAATTTAGAGTCATTGAGCTTGCTGACATCCACACCGTCAAGATGATAGAGGCCCTCTGTAGGCACATCGAGACAGCCTAGAATATTCATCAACGTTGACTTGCCACTACCACTGGGACCCATAATCGCCACCATCTCACCCGCATGGATATCAAGGTCAACGCCACGCAGCGCGCGAACTTCCATGTCACCCATTGTGTAATATTTTTTGATACCACGAACAGAGATGACCGGCTGGGCATCGGTTGAGGGTGTGCTGTTTGTATCTAGTTGAGACTTTGATTTTTTTCTACCTAGCATTGCGCTCCCATTGGATGGATTTGATAGTTCAAACCTCTACGAGCTATCTCTATAACTTAACCGACCTACCGACCACCGACCTACCGACCACCGACCTACCGATCACTGGCCTACTGTTCCTACTCATCATCCGGTCCACCAAAGAGCGCACCACGCAACTGCTCTTCGCTGCTAGTCAAAATCAACGCAACAATGTCGCCAGTGTCCAAACCCGCTAACACTTGGCTCTCTTGCTCGTTACGCATACCCAATTCGATCTCTTGCAGGGCAGGCTCGCCGTTGACCAGCTTGTTGACAAAGGCTTGGTCGTTTTGGCGGTCAAGTTGGATGTAACGATTGGGGACAAGTAGTACGTCGTCTACACGCGCAGTGGTGATGATGGCGGTGGCACTCATACCTGAACGTAGCGGTACATCGGTTTGGTCTGGTACAATGGTCACTTCGTAGGCGATGACGCCGTTGACATCTTCCGCTGTCGGTGCAACTTTGGTCACTTTGCCCGTCAGCTCGCGGTCACCAAAGGCATCCACGCTGATGCTAACATCCTGCCCAACCTGCACTTGGCGGACATCAATCTCATCGACCAACACCTTCATTTGGAAGCTATCCAAATCGGTCAATGTCACCGCCGCTCCACCGCTGGCAAACTCGTTGGCTTGAATGTTGACACGACTGATAACCCCATCGAAGGGCGCAATCAAGCGCGCATTGTTGAGATTGTTTTCGGCCTGTAGCTGGCTTAACTGTGCCTGCCGTAACTGCGCACGGCTGATGATTAAATCTTCTGCTGCCGTTCCTTCAAGCAAATCCTTGAGATTTTTCTGCGCTGAAATCAGGTTACTCTGTGCCTGGCGCACACCCAATTCAGCCTGCGCAATCTGGTTAAGTGATGCCGCCACCTGTGCCTCATCCGCTGGCAAATCTTGAATAGCCGCCTGCGTTTGGGCAACTTCCAACGATAACGTGGCCTGTTGTAGCTGTGTAGATTGTGGTAGGGTGCCAATTTCTGGCCGACTCTTTACTTGATCATAGGCTTGCTGTGCTGTACGCAACTGCGCCTCGGCCTGCGCCACCTGTGCGCGATTAACCAATCGTTCTTGCTCCGTCGGTCCCGCCAGCAAATCACGATAACTCGCCTGCGCACTGGCTAACGACGCCTCGGCACTGGCAACACTAGCCTGCGCTACCACAATCGCCGCCTGCAATGCCGCAACATCATCCGCATCCGGTGGTATCTCCAACTTAGCTAACTGTGCCTCGCTGATTTCCATGCTGACCATCGCCTGCGCCAACGCCAGTGCGAGATCAGTGGTATCCAACTCAGCCAGCAGTTGATCTCGTGTGACATACTCACCCGCTGTTACTAAGACGCGATCAATACGTCCTGTACCTCGAAAGGCCAATGAAATTTCCTCGGCTGGCTCGATACTGCCCGTGCCGCTGACCGAACTGGCAATTGTTCCCCGCCGAACCTCGACCGTCTCAAAGGCTGGCTCCTCTTCCGATGCGACCTGTTGTGCTGGTGCGCCCGGAAACCCTGATGCTGCCTCTGGATTGTTTGCCACATACCGTTGATAGGCCACAAATCCAACAGAGGCAACAACGGCAATAATAACAACTATAATAAGTACTCGTCGCATAATAGATTAATTATTCATGATTCCTGAACTTTTGACAAACTAGCGGGGGTGTGACAGTATTTGGTAGGCTGGTGGGTCGGTATTCGGTGGACCCAGAGGGTTCCCCGGTATTCGGTGGACCCAGAGGGTTCCCCGGTATTCGGTGGGTAGGTACTGACCTACTGACCACTGACCTACTGACCACTGACCTACCGATTACTGACTACGTTTATATTGTTGCAACTCGCTCAACAGAAGGAGCTTGGTTAAGCAGATGAAAATAGCTATCTTTGCGGACATTCATGGTAATTTGCCTGCGTTTGAGGCGGCGATTGACCATGCACATGCACAACACGTTGATCATATTGTGATTGCGGGTGACATTGTAGTAGGCGCACCGGATTCAGCCGCGTGCTGGCGGCTTGCCAAACAACTGAACTGTCCGATTGTGCGTGGCAACCATGAGCGCTACGTGGCACACTATGGCACAGATAAGGGCGACCCACAGTGGCATACACTGCAATTTGCGCCAGTTCGGTGGGGCGTGGAGCAGTTTTCAGATGAGGAGCGCAGAGAGATAGACAACCTTCCACTTTACTATAGTATCGCTGAAGCTCCTGACATTTTGGTGGTTCACTCTTCGCTACGCAACGACCGCGATACGCTGATCTCACATACGCCCGCAGATGAGCAATTATCACAACTGTTTCCCGATGCGATGATGCCAAACCCTGATGTAAGAATTATTGTGCGTGGACATAACCATATTCAACAAGTGCGTTTTTGGGATGAGCGTTTGATTGTGACGGCAGGATCAGTCGGTCTTCCGCTTGATGACCATGTGACCGCGCAGTATTTGATTCTCGAAAAGCAGGAAGGTGAAGGCCATCATCAGACTGGATGGCACATTCATCACCAGTCGGTTGCCTATGACGTGGAAACCGTGTTAGCGCGGTTTCGCGAGACAAACTACTTGGCAGAAGCAGGACCGATTGGCTATTTGTTTATGCGAGAGTTGGCGACAGCCTCACCGCAGATGGTTCCGTTCTTGCGGCGATATGGGCGTTGGCGAGAAAACGAGGAAATTTCGTTGGAAGATGCACTGGCTCGTTTTATGGGTGTGGATGGGCGCGGGTTGTAGAATATAGGTCCAATGATGTAGAGATTGTAGACTATCGTTAAGAAGGATAAAGATCATGATTCGTATACCGACCAGCCGTGAACCAACACATCCGGGTAAAATGCTGATAGAAGAATTTTTGGAACCTCTGGATATCTCATCAGATGCGTTAGCAGATGCCACTGGTCTCCCGCATCAATTAATTACGGATATTATCGAAAAACGCCAACACATTACAGAGGATATCGCAGTAGAATTGGGTAAATTTTTCAACATGTCTACCCAATTTTGGCTAAACCTTCAAATGTGTTGGGATTTGTACTGGGAAAAAACAAGGTATGTCAGAAGCATCGCAAATGGCTGAACCAGAATACGCGTTTGCTTAGTCACTCAAACAATAAACACTATCACATTAGAAAAGCGGAGTACATTATCAAAATGTCACTCCGCTTTTTTATTTCAAATGATTGTCGAACTGAGTACAAATCTGCGAATTGGCTGCATCAATCCATCACATCCACCAAAAATGCTATCTCAAACGCAATTTCTTTCAGAAAATCATACCGACCCGACGCCCCACCATGCCCTGCACTCATATTTGTCTTCATCAACAACGGGTTGGCATCGGTCTTGGTGCGGCGCAACTTTGCCACCCACTTGGCAGGCTCCCAATACTGCACACGCGGGTCATTCAAACCTGCTGTCACCAGAATCGGTGGATACGCCTTAGTCTCTACATTGTCATAAGGCGAATAGGATTTCATGTAGGCATAGTATGTTGCATCATTGGGATTGCCCCACTCCTCCCATTCGGTCACGGTCAGCGGAATGGATGGGTCAAGCATGGTTGTCACAACATCAACAAAGGGTACATCGGCCACAACTGCGCCAAAGAGATCGGGACGCATATTGAGGACTGCCCCCATCAACAGTCCACCAGCACTGCGCCCTACCATCGCCATCTTTGCAGGTGTTGTGTAGCCAAGCGTGACGAGATGTTCCGCACAGGCGATAAAATCAGTAAAGGTGTTCTTTTTGGTGAGAAACTTACCCGTTTCATACCAATGCCGCCCCATTGTGCCACCACCACGAATATGGGCGATGGCAAAGACAAAGCCGCGATCCAGTAGGCTAATGCGTGTGGAGCTAAACGATGGGTCAATGGATGCACCATAGGAGCCATACCCATAGAGATGGACCAGATTGGGAGCATCGGCGTTAAAGAGGTCTTTGCGATAAACCAGCGAGATTGGAATCTCCGCACCATCATCGGCTGTGGCAAATAGACGGTCAGTTTGGTAATTGGCCGCATCGTAGCCGCCAAGCACAGCATCTCGTTTGCGTAATGTACGTGTGCGCGTGGATGTGTCATAGTCATAGACGCTGGGTGGTGTGGTCAATGAGCTATAGACAAAACGCAACGCTGGTGTGTCAAAGGTCGGGTTATCGCCAGGGCGCAGCGTATAGACAGGCTCGGGCATCTCAATCAAATGCTCATTTGCAGTAAAGCTATCTGCCTGTGCATCTTGGCTAATCTGCATGATGCGTATCTGTTGCAAGCCATTCGACCGTTCATGCAGTGCAATAAACGACTGAAAACTCTCAATGCGGTCGATCTTGACATCTGGGCGATGGGCAATTAGTTCTTGCCAGTTGTCCATGCTTGGCGAACTGACAGGTGCAATCATCAGCCGGAAATTCTGTGCCTTCCAATTGGTGCTGATGAGGAACATATCCTGCCCCTGATAGACGCATTGGTCCACGATATACTCGATGCCCTGCACACGCGGCTGAATCACTACTGGCTCAGAATCGTCAGATGTGTCAAGTGAGATAGACCATACTTCGGATGTCAGCTTGCTCCTTGTTTGAATGAGTAGATAAGATTGGCTGCGCGTTTTGCGAATACTCACAAAGTAGGACTCATCCGGATCATGAAAGACCAGTGCATCTTGCTCACGCGGTTGTCCCAGATGGTAACGATTCACCTTATCGGGACGAATGGCTTCATCATGGGTCACATAGAAAAGCGTCTGGCTGTCATTGGCCCACGCCAGCCCATAGTACAGCCCCACACGACCACTCTGTCGTCCATCTTCAATCAACTCACCCGTTGTCAAATCCTTGACGTAGAGCGCGTATGACTCACCTCCACTGGTATCAGCGGTATAGGCAAGGAGGCGATGATCCGGGCTAACCACAAAGTTTCCTAACGAAAAATAGTTATGGATTGCCGCCATCTCATTTTCATCAAGCAAAACTTCCTCTGTGTCAGAACCAACCGCACGACGACAGCGAATGGCATATTGTTTGCCCTCCTCTGTGCGCCAATAATATTCATAGTCATCTATACGCACAGGGGCCGAGCTATCTGTCTCCTGAATCCGTCCTTTCATCTCCTCAAAGAGCGTTTCCTGCAAGGATTTGGTGTGCTTCATACAGGCATCGGTATACTCGTTTTCAGCCGTTAGGTACTCAATGACAGATGTGTCGTCACGGTTACGAAGCCAGTGGTAATTGTCGATGCGCACATCGCCGTGAATTTCCAACTCTCTGGGATGGATTTGGGCGAAAGGTGGTTGTGCTGATTGTGTGGTCATTGTGATCATCTATCCTTGAAATATGGTTTCCAAATGAAATTCTAAAAACTCTTGAGTAGAGCGGACATCCTGTCCGCAGCGGGCTGGAAGCCCGTATTACGTTTTTGCATCAACCAACACCCGCGCACCCTGTGAAAGAGCCATCTGCGCAGCCTCATGCCCCAACGAGTCGGCATCTTTCATTGCACCCGCCAACGTGACATCAATCTGCTGCGACCCATCCACAGCAGTCACACGGCCATGTAGCGACAGTTGCCCATCGTCAACAGTGGCATAGGCGGCAATCGGGACGGAACATCCACCCTCTAAACCTGCCAAAAAGGCGCGTTCAGCGGTGACAGCGGTAGTGGTTTCGGGACAGCGAATCATGGCAAGCGTTTTACTGAGTACGTGGTTGTCCTCTCCGATTCGGCATTGGACGGCCAATGCACCCTGTCCCGGTGCAGGCAGCATCACATCGACAGGCAGTTCTTGGCTTACCACATGCATCCAGCCCATACGCTCCAATCCAGCCTGTGCCAATACAATCGCATCATAGGGGCCGTCGGGGTCTGTTCCTTTACGGATACGCGTATCAATGTTGCCACGAATGTCGATGATATTGATATCAGGGCGATGATAGCGCAGTTGAGCGGCACGACGTAGACTGCTTGTTCCTATCTGTGCGCCTTTGGGCAGTGTATCCAACGTGTGGTTGTTACGGCTTACCAGCACATCTGCCGCGTTGGCGCGGACAGGGATTGCCCCAATCGTCAAACCAGGCGGTGAGGCGGTGGGCAAATCTTTGAGGCTATGCACGGCGGCGTCAATGGTCTGCTCGTAAAGCGCGGCCTCCAATGCCTGTGTGAACAGTCCCTTGCCGCCAATCAAGGGTAGCGGCGTGTCTATCACTTGGTCACCTTTGGTCGAAATAACCTGTGTTTCAATCAGTAACAGGTTGGTTTCCGTTTGGCTATCAGAGATCCTTTGTTGCCAAGCATTCTGTAACTGTGTTTGTATATAATCCGTTTGCCAGCGAGCCAACTGCGACCCACGCGTACCAAAACGAATCGGTTGAGAATAATTCATAGTAATATTACCTAAGACCTTATCTGATGATTATTTGAGTTTCAAGATACCAGAAGCAGCAAAATTTGGCAAAGAAATGAGCGAAGATTGGTGTCTATTTGGTTTATAACGTCATTTACGAGAAAAAAGTTTAATTTTGAAGACAGCACTTGAATTGTGTACTGATCTTATGGTATAATTCAATCGTTGAATTCAATCGTTGAATTCATATAAAAAATAATTAATTTAGGATGACAAGATAAGACGATGACTAGACAAGTGATGGAAACGGCAACATCTACCCGCACAAAAGAGAGTGCAAATCCCGAAAATGAACTAAATTTACTTGAAGCGATTGAGGCCATGCCTGAGACAACTCAGGCGGACCTTGCCACCCAGGTAGGCGTAGCAGTGGGGACAGTGAATTGGTATCTCAAACGATGGTCCAAAAAGGGCTATGTGAAAATTAGCCGGATTGGACGGTGGAAATGGAGCTATCTGCTGACGCCACAGGGCATTTCACACAAAACAACCTTGGCACGTGAATATCTTGAGGCATCACTGTCGCTGTATCGACGCACACGCCAAACAGCCACGCGCATGATTGGAGAAGCGCGCGAGGCCGGATTTGACACGATTGCCATTCAGGGGCAAGGTGAAATTGCCGAGATATGCCAGCTTACCTGTCTGGAACAACAGATGAAGTTTGTGTTGATGGATTCCGATGAAGTTGCCTCAGATGATGAAAATGAGAGGTACGTTACGGTAGCAGAATCCTTTTTTGAGAAGAATGAAGTTAGCTATCCAATCATTCAGATTGAACACAGAAGTTTAACGCTGGTTCTACCAGCATAGTTTGTTACACCTGATCAGAAATTCTGATCATCAACCAATGCCAACTGCGCAAATAGACCAATCACAATCAAGCATATCAGAAAGCTCTGTTTCTATGGATACAGAACCCAGCACATGGCGTCTACTCATTGACGAGCAGCCGCGCTCTGGTGCTGCAAACATGGCACTCGACCAAGCCATCGCTGAGGCGTGTGCGGCAGGTGATAGCCTGCCCACATTACGCTTCTATCGTTGGCAACCACCAACGATTACACTAGGGCGTCACCAATCTGCGGCGGACATTGACCACATCGCGGCTCATCGTGCAGGCTATGACATTGTACGCCGTTCGACGGGTGGACGAGCGATTCTGCATGTGGATGAACTGACCTATTCCGTGACCGCACCGATGACAGAAGCAAGGGTGCAGGGCAATGTGATGGATGCCTACTTACGCATCAGCGAGGCGTTGGTGGCGGGGCTGGAGGCGTTTGGGGTCGAGGTTGAGAAGGCTGACCGACGTGTGCGGGCGGGGAAAGATGTATCGGCAGCCTGTTTTGAAGTACCAAGTGCCTATGAGCTAACCGCTGGCGGTCGCAAGTTGGTGGGCAGCGCACAAAGCCGACGCAAAGGCTATGTGTTGCAGCATGGGAGCTTGCCACTTTATGGTGATATTACGCGCTTGATCGATGTGTTGGCATTGGATGACGGTACACGTGATGGGCTAAAACAGGCATTGTCTATACGGGCGGGAACATTGGCACAAGCCTATCAGCCAGAACGACATCAACTGCTAACACCAGTGCAACCCGCAGTGCAATCCGCTGTCTCATCTGAATGGTTTAGCAAACAACGAGAAGAGGACCTGTTTCAAGCCGTCGCCGCCTATCTACAACACGGCTTTGAACAAGTCTTACACCTCAAATTTGTGTCTCAACAGCCAACATCCGCAGAGTTAGAGCGTTGCAGTGTACTGATGCGTGAAACCTTTGCGAATGATGACTGGAACAATAAAAAGTAACGCAGGTATCTTGCCTGCCCAGTACCATAGCTGAACAAAACAGCTTCCACAAATACCAAATCAAAATGGCCGTAGGGTTACTCACAATCGAACTAGATTTACCAATGAATGACAGCCTGAAAGGGAAACGTAGCATTTTGCGCCCACTGATTGCGCGCCTTCGCCGAGAATACAATGTCTCTGTTTGCGAAGCCGACTTGCAGGATATCGTGCGCAGTTCCGTCGTTGAAGTCGCCTGTGTCAGCACAGACAGCAAACAGGCCCATCGACTGTTGCAGAAAATCGCCAATCATGTGCAGCGGTGGCGGCTGGATGCGCAACTCGTGGATTATGAAATTGAAATGTTAGGTTAATTGAGGATGGTGGACCAGTCATGTTGTTCAATGTGGCTGGTCTTTTTGATTCCTATCCAATCGGTTAAGATGGGGTTGCCAGCACATCAATAATTGTTTTAGTCTTCACCAAAATGTGATAGATATCATTGAGTTCATCTTTAGTTGCATCATAGCCAGGACTGACTGCATATTCTTTGCCATTAAGAATAACAAAATTCCAATAACGACCAACAATATAGGCTCCATATATTGGGTGTTCCCCTTGGTTCAGCATTTGTGCTACAACCATTGCAATCATCACCTGCCCAAGTGGGTCACCATCAGAATTTGCTTCTTTTTTGTGTTCATGGATGAAGAAATAGGGCTGCTCTGGAATACGTAGCCCGCTTGCCACAACAAAATCTACTTCACCAGCGAGTTTTTCATTCTTGTAGGACGCCGCTATCTCACGTTCAAAAAATGGATGATATTGTTCTTGGTCAAAGTCAACCGAGTTGAGTAAGGGACCGATAAATTGGACCTTTAATTCCTGTTCATTCCAGCTATAGACGTGTTTAATCAGGCGTTTCTGCAAATCTTGAAGTGTGTTCTGTGCGGCATCATCAAACGGTTCATCACCGCCTTCTATCCATTCATCTAACAGCGTATACTCAGCTTGTTGTTTGACTTGGAATTCTTTTTCAACTTCATAGATTTTCCACTTTGAGAATGGCTTCATGGTTGACCTCCTCTCTCTGAAGAATTCATATTCAAAAATAATCTAATTTCAGCACATTTGTATTTTACCAAAGGGCAAACGTTTTCTCAACTTCATGTGATAGATTGATTTCCTCGAAAAGCTCAATGGCTTTGGCTTGGGCGGTGTTGGCAGCAGCAGTGTCACCTTGCGCGTGGTGGACTTGAGCTAGACGATAAACTTTATCAGATACAGGATAAATTTGTCATCCTGCTAATAATGGTTTTGATCTTCTTTAAAATACGATAGATATGCTTTATATCGTCCAGCGATGCATCATAACCTCGACTGACAGCATATTCTTTGCCATTGAGTACAACAAAATTCCAATAGCGCCCAACAATGTATGCCCCATAAATCGGGTGTTCGTCTTGGTTCAACATTTGTGCGGCAACCATTGCAATCATTACCTGCCCAAGTGGGTCACCATCAGAGTTTGCTTCTTTTTTGTGTTCATGGATAAAAAAATAGGGCTGCTTGGGAATCCGCAACCCGTTTGCAATAACAAAGTCCACTTCACCAGAGAGTGTTTCGTTTTTATAAGGAGCAGCTATCTCACGTTCAAAAAATGGGCGATAGTGTGTTTGGTAAAAGTCGATTAGCTTTAGCAAAGGTCCAATAAACTCGATCTTCAACTCCTGCTCATTCCAGCTATAGACATGTCTATCCAGGTGTTTTTGCAAATCGTGAAGCGTGTTGGTATGAGACTGCTCTGAATCACCAAACACATCACCACCGTCTTTGATCCATTCATCTAACAGTGCATACTCGTATTGTTGCTCGACTTGGAATTCTTCTTCGACCTCATGAATTTTCCATTTTGAAAATGACTTTATCATTGCTCTCTCCTTTCTACAGAATGCATATCCAAAAATAATCTAAATTCAGCACATTTGTATTTTACCAAATCGAGCGCGTTTTCTCAACTTCATGGGGCAGGTTGATTTCCTCGAAGAGGTCGATGGCTTTGGCTTGGACATTATTGATAGCGGTGGTGTTACCTCTCATATAGTAGAGTGAGAACGTGATCAAGTATATTAAGATGGCGTTGCCAGCACATCAATAATTGCTTTAGTCTTCACCCAAATGCGATAGATATCATTGAGTTCATCTTTGGTTGCATCATATCCAGAGCTAATGAGGTTTTCTCATTTTTAGGACTTGTTTCCGCACATCCAATCGTGTATAATACATCACATCGTAGAACCATTCTGCGTCTATCATGAGAAACCTGTTGCAATACTTATAGACAAAGGACCAAATCCATGTCATTTTCTGCCATAACCATTGCCGCTGGCACTGCACTTGCTGGCGCATTAACCACGGTTGCTGTGGAGATGGCCACTGCGCCCGCAGCCGCCAAAGCCAAAGACGTGCTGGAACGTCAACTCAAATCAGGCAAATATGAGGCGATTGAAACCGCCCTTGCTTACGCCGAGGATGCGTTGCTGTCCCAATCTGATTTGCCTATAGAACCAGAGACCGTCAGCATGGTGATTGACAACTTACTCAACGCCGAGGCCACACCGCTTGTCACCGCATTTGCTACCCATATCCCCAAAATCTATCTCTTTCCACAGGAAGAAACGCATGATGTCAGTGCAGTCGTCTCTGCCTATCGCAAAGCAAGTAGCCAGAAAGACCTTGTGGCGGGCAACGTGCCTAGCCGTGATACATTAGCGGACATCATCAGTCGCTACTTTACTGCTTTCCAAGAAGAACTACTCAAAAACGAACACTTCACACCAGTGCGCGAATACTTCTCGCTGATGGAAGAGCGCAGACAGACCGATTTGCTGGCACGAATCGCTGATAAACTCACGCCAAAGGAACTGGAGTGGACCGCCATTGAATACGATTATCGTGAATTTCTCCAAAACGAGCTAGGGGCGCACACCATTCGTGGCTTTTCACCCCAAGTCGGTGGCGGTAATGTGATTAGCCTACCGCTGAGTAAAATCTTTTTGCCCTTGCGCGCTGCCGAAGGACGCCCTGCCTTGGCCGAGTATGCCGAGGGGGACCTGTTGCGACAGACGGCTGATGAGGTACACGGGCGTATCGTGAGCGATCATGACTGGCAACGGCAGAGCCAACTCATGGAGCGACGGTTTGCCCAACTACGTGCCAAACAGGATGCCGAAAAACAGCTTGAGTTAGCCAACTTTATGCAGACCCATCGCTCTGTCCTGCTTGGCGACCCCGGCACAGGCAAAACCACAATCACGCGCTATATCACCTATGCCCTCGCCGCCAGAGACGCCACCCATGTTGGGGAGGATGTATTGGACTATATTCCTGTGTTGATCCGCGTTGCCAACTATGCCCGTGCCTTTGAACAGGATAGCACCCTCCATGTCATTGAATACATTGAGCACGAACTGACGTCACGCCGTGAGTTTGGTCAGTTTCTGAGCAAGATCGTGCATGAAGGCAAGGGATTTGTCATCTTTGATGGTTTGGATGAAGTGGCCGATGTCAATCTACGTATGCGTGTCACCGACCAGATTCATGCCACCGTTGCCAGCTTTAGCCAAAATCAGTTTCTTGTCACCAGCCGCATTGTGGGCTATGAGCAATCACCCTTGACCAACGAGTTTAAACATGCCACACTCCAAGACCTGCGTGATGAAGACAAGAAGACCTTTGTCAATACTTGGTATGACGCCATTCGGGATGAACTTGGATTCAGCCATCAGGATAATGGCGCAGAGAGTCTCACCGAGGCACTGGATAACAAACCGCAGATTAGCCGGCTCGCTGCCAACCCACTGCTACTGACCATCATGGTGCTGATGCATTGGCGCGGGACCAAACTGCCCAGCCGCCGGGTCCAAGTCTATCAAACGGCCACAGATACACTGATTGAATATTGGACAGCCCAACGCAGCGGGATTGATCTGGACGCCGAGGAAGTCAAAGGCGTGCTTGCCCCCATTGCCCATCAAATTATCTCCAGCAGCGTCAGCGGTGTGATCAGCAAAAGCGAGTTTACGCCCCTGTTTGAAGAGGGCATCATGAATGAGCGCGGGTGTAGCAAAGCCGAGGCGCGCCGCATTGGTCGTGAACTGCTGCGAGACCTCAACGAGCAAAGCGGACTGTTTCTGGAGCGTGGGCTGGATGAGAACCATGAACCCGTCTATGGCTTCCTGCACCAGACCTTTGGTGAATATCTAGCCGCCTTGTATCTGGCGCAAAAGTGTCAGGAAGGAGCATTTGAGTTAGAAAAATATATCCATCAGGATATTTGGTGCGAACCATTAATGCTCTTGATGGGGCATCTCTCCACCTATAGCAAACCACAGGCCAATGCACTTATCCGTGAGATGATGGATTTTCCTGCACCTTATGAGGATATTTTGCATCGCAATTTGTTATTGGTGGCGGATTGTCTGGCTGATGATATTCAGATCAAGCCGGACATTCGAGATACGATATTGACGAAGTTGAGTGAATTGCTCGAAAGTCAAGTATCTCAGCTTTTTGAGAGCGTAATAGATATTTTTAAAAAATTACGTGTAACACGGTATAAAGATAGTGCGATACAGGCATTACAAAATACCTACCCGATAGATGATATTAATAAAATGAGTTATTATTCGATTATTGTTCAATATAATATAGCTCGTACTCTTGTGTCTTTGGATGCAAAGCCGCTGGCTTTCCCCATCATTAAAAAACTTGACAATGATATCTCTTTGGATGGTATACGTCGTTATCGCTTTGAAAACTGGCCGGATGAGGCAGCACAATACTTACTGGATCTACAACAAGATGATGAATATGAGTTTAAGATCAAAATTGACAATGATAATTACCAACTTGGTCCGATTAGCTTAATCCGTTGCGCGCTTATTCTTGGAAACGATGAATTTATCAACTTGCTCACGCGATTATATGAACAAATAGATCGTGAAGATGAAAAAATATTACTAAAGTGGATACTTGTATTTCTTTCAGAAGAACGCACTGATGAAGATTACCTCCCTTTTTTAGAGCCTGATATTCCCGTTATCATTCGCCAGTCCGCCCTACGCAATCTTTTAGACACCGAGTATCGTGCCCAGGCACTGATAGCCTACGAAGAGCTTGTTAATGACAGCCCCTATCAATATGTCGAAAATGCGGATGTCATTGCGGAGGCACATGGCCGTTCTGACCGTCAGATACAATTCTTGCGGGATACAGCCTTTTATGCCGCCTTTGGCAATAAGGGCGATGCCATTATCAAGTTATTTGAGTGGGAGGACCATGAGTATGCCAATGTTGCAGCCATTTTCTTCTTT
Organism: Chloroflexota bacterium; assembly: GCA_039029935.1. GTDB lineage: Bacteria > Chloroflexota > Anaerolineae > Caldilineales > Caldilineaceae. Next base: position 1,601 of record JBCCFC010000131.1, on the reverse strand, counting down.
GCCTCGTTCAATCGCTACTGGAGACTTGTCAAAAAGATGGTTGAAACAGAGTCATCACGGCAACTAGGCATCACCATCGCTTGGTGGATGTCTCTGCATCCTGGGTATAGCTGTCGTTGGGAAGCAAGCGAACTTTTGCTTGAGCATGGTGAACTGGAGAAAGCCGCTACTTCCATGAAAATTTTTATCTATGAGTGTCATGACACGGATGCAGACAAAGCTGTGCAAAAGCTTATCACGTTGCGTGAGCATGAGGCGATTTTGCCGCTGCTACAGGCAAAGCTCAACTCGTCTGACCCCACCGAACAATATCAAGCCTCCTTTGCTCTTGCTAAATACCCCAGAGGTATATATGATTCGCACGATTCGCCATTGATGGAACGAATTGTATTAAAACAATCGATTCTCCAAGAACGCACACAACTCCTCAAGGAATCTGTCCAGTATCTTTGTGAAATAGCCAATAGCTATCTAACTAACTTTGATGATATTAGCCCTGATTTAAGTGGTCTTTGTGAACTCGCCTTCTTTGCACTGGGGCGACTTTCCACCACACTTGGACTGACGACAGAGATAACTAAAGTAACTCTTGAACAATTAGCCTATAGTCAGTCCCCGATAGCACGACTACGAGCAAATTGGGCATATGTAGAATTGGGGCAGGTAGATCGAGTAGACCAAATTACCATAGACCTTCTCAAACAAGCCGACAAACTATCACCACAACTTCAATCTGGAGCCACCAATATCCAATTTACAAGAGCGCATAGAGTCAGTGAGGTTCCTACAATCGTAGAGCAAGTCATGGATAGTCTAAACTCTGCGGTACTCTGTGGAATACTTAATCAGTATGGTGTTTTAGGGCAACATGAAACCACGTCTATACTAATCCAACAACTAGAACATCCCCACCCAACCGTTCGTCGGAGTGCCATTACCGGATTGGGGCATATGCAAGATACATCTAGCATCAAATCATTGCTGCCCTTGCTGGAAGATGAAAATCCCAAGATTCGTGCAGAGATAGTGATAGCACTAGCAAAAATTGGTAACGTAGACGGTGTAAGTGGGCCATTAATGGAAATGGTAGATGACGACGACCCAATAGTACGTCGTCTTTCCATTTATGCATTGTGGCTTACGGGGTATAAGAGTGTAACTCCTGTTATACAAGATGCATTGCAAATGGATAAAAATGAGCGGGTTCGTTGGCAAGCAGTGTATTGTTTGTACTCTTGGAGCAGTGATGAACTGAGGGAGACATTTACACAGTCTCTGTCCGATGAGTTTTATCTAACGAGATTCTGGGCATGTCGTGCGCTGGGATACCTACAGTCCACAGAGTCAGTTGATGCTCTGATTGAGTGTTTAAAAGATACCAATCAACTTGTGCGACAAAGTGCCATTGACGCTTTAATAAAAATTGGAGATGAAAGAGCGATAGAGGCAATCACACCCTTATTGCTAGATGAAGAAAGCGCAGTCAGGGTACGAGCATTCCAAGCACTTCATCATTTCCTAATGACTTCCGTCTATGTGCTGAAAACAGACAAGTGATTTTCTTGGAGTTTTCGGTGATGCTTGACGGGACTGCAATGTTG
>JBCCFC010000130.1:0-16170 GCA_039029935.1 Chloroflexota bacterium | reverse complement strand
GTTCCAATGCGGATACAGGAATCATGACCAATCACGCATCCTGTATTAATGTCAGCCTTATTGTCAGCCTTATTGCCAGCCCTGTTGTCAGACTTGTTGCTAATCTTGTTGAGCGAATATTCTTATGAGGACGATGGTCTAATTGCGTTGATAATCGTATCCTTGTCCATTAACATACAGCCACAGGTAAAATCGGCAAGCAGTGTAACTTGTTCATTGGTGAGTTCAACAATGGTTGGATGCAGAAAACGACTATTTTGCCCTATCGTCTTATAATTAGGAAATAGGTCAAAATCGCCTGAATTTTTGATTTGCTTTTGAGTATCTTTGGGTAGCTGTTCTTCCCATGCCCCACATTCATCCAAGTAATACCAAGTCACAGATACTTGACGCCCCCCCTTGACACCCCAATAATCGTTTTGTACAACGGTATGTTCAGCCGCAACTATCATTGGTTGTTTGTTCTTTTTCTTCTCCTTGAATTGCGCCAACACACCAGCAAATTCCGACTTGGCAAACACGTGACTATAGGGACGAGACGTTCCCCAGGCGGTGTTGTTGTAGCCAAACAAGGCAAGGATGGTTTCATCACAACGAGCCCCAGGGTCATTATTCGCAGCATCGCTTGGTTCATAGGTGATGTCTAGTTTCGTGCTTGTGTTTATAAATGCAATGATATGGTCAACACCACGCTGGAGCAATGGGATAATGCCACTGACATCCAAAAAACCACCATCGCCAAAATGAACCTCTTCATTAACAGCCCAGTATAGGTCTTGAGGGGCCAATTCTAATACACCAAAATCCCGACCAAATACTTCGAATGTCGCTTGTGCATAATCTGCGCTACTGGCACCAGTGGTTTCTGTCAGCGAAAACGGTCTGTCCGGCATGGAGATGTTGATATAGCCCGCACTGTCCAACGATCTCACTGATGCTGGACATGAGTGTGGGTTCGCTGTTGGGTCCGATGCCGCACCCCGATAGGCAAAGGGTTCAATAAAACTGCCTCCATAGGTTTTACCATCAATCGTTGTTGCATAGGGTCGCCCTACCGTTAGCGGTGTGTATTCGAAGTTTAGCAGATCATAATGCTCCTCGTCATCATCGTCATCACCCTCTGGCAATATCATACAGGAGTTGATGATTGGATAAGGCTTCCCTGGATCGACCAGCAAAAACGTTTTATCGTTTAGTGATGGGTTACATCGTTTAATTTCGTCAACGGTCGTTTGATCATAGCTGAAGTAAGAGACTTCCTCTGGGTGAGACGCCGCCTTGTCCGTATCGAATAAACCAAAATCTTCAAGATATACCTCACCAACGGAATAATTCCACGTATCGTGGGAAGTATAATCAACATCAATGATATCAAGCTGCCATGAAAGCGCAGCTTTGAGCAAAGATTTTGCTGCGCCATAGGCCAACTGTGAAGAGGTCAACCCATGTGCCAAGTGTTCTTTGTCAATATCTTGTGGGCGCGTAACTGGCCCGAGTATGTCCTCACTGCCCCTATAATAGATATAAATTGTTGTTGCCCAAGAGCCACCAGAAACACATGATATATAGCGTATGTCCGGTATCAGCCCCAGATGATCCAAGGCGCGTAACTGCCCCATCGTTGCTGTCATTGCCCTTGTCCCACCGCCGGAAAAACAAACTCCTGTATTTGGTTTGTCCATCACCTCATCTAAGCTTTGTTCGGGAAAGTGATAATCCATTCCGTCACTGAGCCAAATTCGTGAGTTCAGATCCTTCGTCATCGTATTCTCCTTTTTATAACGATATATAAATACTGCTCACCATACAACAAATGGCAATGGATGTCTGTCGAACAAACAATGACATTGCTGTAGAACAAACAACGACATGCAGTCAGCCAGTCAGCTTGTCAGCCAGTCAGCTTGTCAGCCAGTGTGTTGAAGTACTGAAAACTTTTTTATTTGGATTGGCCTCAACTGTCGTTCAACTGCATTGGGTGCATGTTCCATAAAATTCTAGGAGGTGGCTTTGGATCCTAAAGTCGAATTGTTGGGCCAGTTGCTCGGCAAGTTGCTGTGCCATACAATCGTCAAAGTCGATGATAAGGCCACAGATGGCACAGACGAGGTGGTGATGCCCGCCCTGTGCGTGGATATAGGTGAGTTTATTGCCCCCCACATAGATCGGACGCACGATCTGGAGTTCGGTCAGCAGTTCAAGTGTGCGGTAGACAGTGGCGCGCCCAATTGACGGGTGCAGTTCCTTGGCACGTTCATGCACCTCGATTGGATCGAGATGGTCGCCCGCCTCTTCGATAGCTTGCAGGACAGCACGGCGCGTTGGCGTATTTTTATAGCCAGCAGACTGGACTAGTTCAAGTAGTGATGGTTCCACAGATTGCTCTCTCATGCTGATGCCGTATTGCTTTCTGCTATACGGTCAAAATAATCCATGATTTCCTTCTCCTCTGCAAAATGGTTGCGGGCCAACCATCCTTATTGACGGTTTTGGGTTGATAGTTTGGGTCAAATCTATCAATCAGCTTCCTATATGCTTTCGGGGCTGCGAATGACTCCTTATACTCTGTTTCCCTATTGGCAGACATATTGTCTTATGATCGGGTGGCTTGGTTGATATCTCTTTTTTTTCTTGGTTCGGTTTTCTTGTTCGGCTTTTTAGCTCTTGTCCTATTGTTGACATAATATTACCTATTGACTTTGCATAAGTTTCAAGCTAGATTTATTCATCGGTAGATTAACTTCTATTCCGCTTTTTGTCCAATTCTTATCCCAACCACACAATCCGTTAGAACGAGGTACTTTTAGAGGTATAGGGTATGAAATGCACGTATCTTCAAAAGAAGATGCCCTTGACAAAGATACAGTGAGTATCTTTTAGAGTTTTTTTGAAGTTTTTTTGAAGTTTTTGGCCTGCCCCATGTTTATCCCACGTTGTCCCCATGTCCAGCCAACATTCATCCCACACTCGCCTGCTACAATCTCTGATATACATACGCACTTATTATCAAAAGGTTGCGAAAATATTTTATATTTATTTGTCAGGAGATTTTTCATGCGCTACACAAATTATGGATTAGAACTTATTCATAGCACACGTTATTTAGTAAAGTCTGTACAAAACGGATTGATTTCAAATCCACATCCAGTTGCAAGCACAGTGATTTGCAGGGGGGACGATGGACAAAGCAGTGACATTACGGATGGCGGATGAGGAGATGAGTGGGTGTGAGGGTGTGTCGGTGTGATTAATATAGATTAGATAGCGTTATTCACTGTTCACTGTTCACTATTCACTGTTCGCTATTCACTATTCACTGTCCAATACCTGCAAACAATAAGCAATGATTGTCGGGCTGGCTGGGTCCACCAAGGTGTGGACACGCTGCCCAGCAAAGGTCCGCCATTCTGGGTCGTTGAGAAAATGATCAGCGGGCGGTGCAGGCAGATTCACGGCTGGACGACGACTATGTGGTGCGATGATACCACGCACACCAAGGATACTGCGCACCCATTGTCGCTCTTTGGCATCAGGGGCCAACGGTTTTGCTTGACTTCCCGTATCTTCAAGATAGCGTGGTAGCATATGAGACAACCACTGCTCTCGTTCTGGCTTGGGCGTTTGCAGCCACCAACGGATGCCTTCATTGGCGATCAGATGTAACTGTCCCGTATCCACATTGGGGGTGCTGCTTGAGACACGTTGTGCAAAACGTTGAACTGCATCAGGTGTACAACGTCCATAAAGATAGTAATCACTCCACATCGCCTCACGATCAGCACTATCAACATCACCCGCCGCCCGCCACGCCCGAATCGCTTTTTGAGCCAATTGATGTCCCAAAATACGGACATCTGTGGCTTGTTTAGATGTTCGTTTGACACCCCTTGCCGTACACCAGAGCCGATAGACATGATACCCTCTCGCACGAAACTGATTGTGTCCAGTCTGTTCACCCAACTGCGCCAGTTGCACTACGTCCTCCTCTGGTAGCAGCGACCACCGCACCAAAGCAGCATAGATACAGCTAAACCAATAAAATAAACGTTGTGTGGCAGGAAGTTCACTTTGAGGAATCTGTCCCCCCGGCGAAAGCCTCATGGAAAGACTCTGCTGGGCTTTACGTGCCCCTATCGCAGCCAAGTCGGGCTGGTCGATGAGTAGATAGATGCCAGCGCGACGCAGTTGTGTGCGAGCAACGGCCAAAAAATGTTTGTCAGCCTGCCATGCTTCTCCCGCTTGTTCAAAAGCATCAAGGGCCTGCTGAATGTACATCTCTGTTTGCGTTTTGTCTGTGCAAGAAAGCAGCAACAAATCGCCCAATAACTCATAAAGCGTACCCTGAAGCGCATGGTTGATTGAGACAGGCAGATGGTGCGATGCCTGCCATTGAAACAGGGCTTTATAGATTGATTGAATCAATGAAAAACCGATGACATCAAGCAAGGCTGCACGGTCTGTGTATGCCAACAGTGCCGCCAGCACGGCTAATTCGGGGGCGTGGTCTGTAGACCATTTGACGGCGGCAACAACATCTAGCCAAGCAGCATCTAAATGAGGGTCTATGGTTGAGCCAATCATTGGTTTTATATCCGCACCATTCGGCAGCCCGATGGTATTGTCTGTGGTATTGTCTGTGGTATTGTCTGTGGCATCGTCTGCATCCGGCAGTAAGAGTCTATCAACTATCTGCGGTTGATAAAGCATGGTTCGGATATAGTACTTTGCATGGCGGTGATGCGCTTCGGATGGGTTACACGGCATAGACAGGTCAGTATGATCAGCCATCTCTTTTGCGAGGCGATTGGCTGGGTGATTGGCAGGATGATTAACATATGTTTTTTCCTGTGCGTAGTAGCGGAGCAGACGCAAGAGCGAATAGGAGCGTTGCAGATTAAAGTTTGCTGACTGTTGAGAAAGCATCACCAACGAGAGCTGGGCAAAATGGTCAAGAATCTGGTGGGCCTTGCGTGGCGAGACATTCCATAAAAATGCAGCTGCCTCTTGCGTAAATGAGCCTTGAAACACATGTAATTTGGCGAATTTTTGTTGCAAATCAATGGAGGATAGCTGTGAATAACAGAGTTCTAAGCATCGTTCGAGGCTGGCTTGATGGCTCTGTGGGTGAGCCATACCCAGTGTCCACAGAGCAAAGTCAAGGGTGTCGCCATGAAAATAGGTCAACAATTCAGCAGCCGTATAGCTTTGTTGAAGCAACCCACGCAGGATATTGAGCGCCAATGGATATGGCTCTATTGCTGCGACTAATTCTGTGATAGCGGAATCGTTATTTTGGAACGCACCCTCTACCCTATCCGTATGCGAGGTCAAAAACGCAACACCTTGATCTGACGTCATTGTATGTACGGTGAGCGGTGGATAGGCATCTACTTGATGGGCAATCGTGGCGTTGGGCGTGGTGAGTACAAGCCATGAATGCGTGTTATGAACCATCAGTGTCTGCAAGGCGGTCCCACCGCGAACGTCGTCAACAACAATCAGACAGACGCGATGGCGTAGCAGCGAACGTAACTCACCAGCCCGCTCGGCCAATGTTTCTCCGACTAAAGTAAACCGAAAGGCACGTGCAATGCGATTTTGTACCTCATAAATATCTAGATGCGCATTGGTCTCTGTTTGGATATCATCAATCCAGACAATACATTCAACGGCTAGCAGGGGGTCTGAGTGGCTTGCCATATAGTTTGCCAGCCACATCGCCAACGTGGTCTTCCCCATACCGTCTAACCCTGCCAATACAATCGTCCGATGTTGTTGCATCTGAGTCACCAATGCCTCTTGCAGGCCTGGGCGTGGCACGTAACATCGGGGTAGGGTAGGGTGTTGCCAAGGGGAGATAGCTACGGGCACGTGTGGCGGGTACAAGGATGCCTGTTCAGGCTGTGGCGTCGGGTGGGCAACCTGCCGAGACACCGTTATTTGTGTCTCTTGAGCAGCTTGTACAGGGCGGGACACAACAAGCGTAGACTCTTGTGCTTGTGCTTGCGCTTGTGTCTTAGCCAAGAGATTTTGATAAAGTTGGACTGTCTCTGGGCTAGGCGCAACATCGAGTTCTTCGTGTAAGATACGCTGACAATCGCGAAATTGCCGGATCGCCTCCGACCGTTTGCCTAGCACTATATAAAGTTGTATCAATCGACGATGGACCGATTCATCAAGCGGGTTGAACACTAGCAATTGTTTGGCATAGCTCAGGGCATTCTCATTCTCGCCTGTATGGATATAGTGGGCAATGATTTCTGTCAAAAAGGTTATAAAGGCCAAGCGCAATTCACTCGACTCGGTTGCAGCCCATTCATCAAAAAGTGTGTTGTCTACCAGGTCAAATCCAGTCAAAAAATCATGTTGATAGAGGTCAACTGCACGATGCTGTATACGGGTTCTTTGATCATCACTTGTGTCATGAGCATGATTGTCGGCCAATAATGTGCGGAACTGAGTAACATCAACCTCCATATCAGCATCCATGTTGAGACCAACTTCATGGTAATTGGTGATAAACCAGTCCGCCCCCAATTTTTTACGCAAGATGTAGAGTGTTGACCGCAAGGAAACCCGTGCCTGCTTGCGCGGCACATCGGACCAAAGTAACATGGCAAGTTTGTCCCGTCGTTGCATCTGTCCAGTGCAGGCCAGATAGACCAAAAGGGCAATGGCTTTGCGTTTTTCAATGCGTATCAGTTCGCCGTTGAGTGTAATCGTTGGCGAGCCAAACAAGGACAGTTTTAATTGAGACATAAATCCATATACGGTACAAATTAAAAAATCACGCTTTTTGGTCTGATCTGCCGTAAAAAATCACGCTTTATACGACGATACAATCACGCTTGTTGAGTATACTATAAACTATCTGATACATTCAAATTGTAAATCCATTATATACACACAATCAAAATCTAAAGGCAGCATGACATTGAAGTAATTTAATTCGGTATCACATAGATACGATAGGACGATTCATTATGAACAGACATAGAAATCTTTACACACATCTTCATAACAAATCCACTAAAGTTTTGATCGCGGAAAAACGTGATTTTGTGCGAGCCGGGTTGGAGAAAGCCATCTCTGCGGAAAAGGCAATGAATCCAGTTGGGTCGGCTTCACATGCGATGGATCTGGAAAAAATGGTACAAATACATCAACCAGATGTGCTGATTTTGGCATTGGATCTGCCAGGGCTAAATCCACAAAAGGAAGTGTTGCATCTCAACGAATATTTCCCCGCAATGCGTATTATTCTGTTTATTGAAGACGAGTCGTATACGCAAATGCAGTTGACAAACCGCATCAAAGCTGCGGGATATCTGCTCAAGAGCGATGAACGGCAGCGGCTTGTTGAGGTAATTCGTACAGTCGCAAATGACAAACAATGGGTCAGCCCACAGCTAACCACGCGATGGTTGTCCTTGATGCAGTCACAGCAATTGCCTGTGACCGCGCCCATGCCAGCCTTCTCTAAACGTCAACAGGACATCTTGGCCTTAATGATTAAAGGGTTGTCCGATCAAGAGATCAGCGACCAATTATATCTGTCTGCACGAACAACACGCCGTAATCTACAGCAGACCTATCGTTTGTTAGGTGTGCAAAATCGTGTCGAGGCTGCTGTGGAAGTTGTGCGGCATGGATGGTTTTAGAGTGAATAGTGAATAGTGAACAGTGAACAGTGATTAGTGATTAGTGATTAGTTGATATTCATCCTGCCCCCGTACACTATCACACTATCACAGCCCACACCATCACACCATCACATTCTCTAGCTGCTCGCCAGCCTTTATGTCATAAAAACGAACAAACTGTCCGCCAGTTAAAAAGCCGACATCTGTATAGACAATACCGAGTCGCAGTAACTTCTGATCACTAGTCAGGATACTAATGCCTTCTTTTGGATCGGCAATGAGAACGCTGCCAGCGGTGGCGTTGTTGATCACAGATGCGTTTCGCCTGTCTGTCTTTCGTTGCGCACCAGACTTGCGTTTGGCATCTGCAACAGGGCGTACACTACACTGAAAAATGCGCACGGGCTGGTGACGAAAGTAGGTAATGGCCCCTGTGTACTCTGGATTACACGCACGCACCAATGTTTGTATATCTCTGGCTGGCTGTCTATCCCAATCAATAATGAGATCACGCAATTCAGGTCGAGGAAGATAGTTGACTCGGCTTTGGTCCTCAATGCTCTGCACTTGTGGATGGAATTGCCAATTGGGGTACTGTTCGAGAATGGTGTTCATGGCAAGCACGGCGGTTGACGCTAATTTGTTGGCATGTGCACCATAGGTGTCTTGGGCATCAATGGGTAATTGCTCTACATGTAAGATAGGCCCTGTGTCAAATTCTGCATCCATGCGATGGATTGTGAATCCGCCTATCTTTTCACCATTGCGTATCTGCCAGAATGTGGGGTCTGGCCCACGATACTGAGGCAGCATTCCAGGGTGAAAGTTGATAAATCCATGTTTGGGGATGGTAAGTACTGAGTCAGGAATACGAAATGGAAAGGTGAGTACAAACACCACATCTGCCCGACATTGCTGTAACCATGTTGACATCGACCGTTTGAGCGATCTTTGTTCTAGAACCACATAAGGAATGTTATGTTGCTGGCTCAACTGTAGCACACGCTGGTTGGCTTCATGCTGATAGTCTGGGGTTGCCAATCCTACGACGCTGTGGTCATGATGACGAAGTAGATAATCGAGCGTTGGCAGGGCAAGCATGTGATTACAAATAAATGCGATGTTCATAGCGTTTGGTCTTTATTGGAGGACGTACACAGTCGTAGGGAGCTTGATAGCTCAAAGCTCCCTACGACTGTATACGTCCTTTTTTTATCGTTTAAAATCAGCCAGTCAGCCAGTCAGCCAGTCAGCCAGTCAGCTTGTCAGCCAGTCAGCTTGTCAGCTTGTCAGCTTGTCAGCCAGTCAGCCAGTGTACTGAAGTGCTGAAATGCTGAAGTACTGAAAGCCTTTTATTTTGTTCCATGCCCCGATTTTAACAACATAATCTGTGTTTCTTCAGGTAAGCCGGACTTTGTAATTCGCAATTGGTTCTGTACTTCAAGCTCGGTTGTGCCAAATTCTTTCAAAAATTTATCAAGTGGCTCCAGTGATGCATGCTCCGTTGCACTCAAATCATCTTGATGATAAAACATAGGCAGCACGACTTTTGGCTCTAACATACCAATGATTTCAACAGCCTGTGTGGGGTCCAGTACACTGCTACCGCCGACGGGAACCATCAACACGTCCAAATCGCCAACATTCCAATCATCCACCTGCGATTGTTTTGGCACACTGTTTAGCTGCCCAAGATGACCAATGGAAAAACCGCCTAGTTCAAAAAAGAAAACAATGTTGCGTTTTGGTGTCTCATCTGCATCCTCTACTTGCTTCTTTAACGTGACAGACCCGGTAGCAAATACATTATCAATCTCATATTCCCCCGGTCCTTGTAGCACTTTAGGGTCGCCTTCAATGACAGACCCCTTATTGATCACATATTCTTTTGCCTCCGCCGTACCCGTTTGATCACGACGCCCTTGGCTCATCGTCACGATATTGGCATTTAATTTGGGCAATACAAATCCGGATAATTGTTTATATGGGTCGCAGATAACCGCTGTACCACGTTCGCGAATCCGAAAACAGGAGAGACCATACCATGAAATATCCATAAGAATTAACTTTATCCTCTATCATTATGATGGGGGGTGGCCCCCCATTACAGGTTAACGAACAACTGTTTGCATACTATACCTTATTTAAGCCGTATTGACAAGATATAGAGGTACTATGGCAAAAGTGCAGTTAAATCTGCCATTAATTCCTGGCTGTTGATATCAATTTGGTGTGCCAAAACTAGGTCGCCGTTCGGATCAATCACAAAGGTTAGCGTGGTATGGTTGACTAAATAGCCCATAGCAGAGTCTGTCTCGACCTTTTGCATAAAGACGTTGTAAGAGCGGGCGATATCTTCAACCTCATCGACTGTGCCCCACAGCCCCATAAAGTCTGGGTCAAAAATATCTAAATAGTCACGGATTAGTTGTGGTGAGTCACGTTCCGGGTCCACGCTGATGAAGACAAAGCGTAGGTCATTTGTGTCGATGTTGTCATTTGTCTTGAGACGTTTATAGGCTTGCTGCCATGTGGCAAAGGTCATTGGGCAGGCGTCTGGGCAGTTGAGAAAACCAAAATAGAGCAGGACCACTTTGCCCTGTAAGTCGGAGAGGCGCACAGTGCTACCTTCATGGTCAATCAACTCAAAATCTGGTGCTGGCTCGATGGGATCGTACTGCAAGCCGTGAAAGGAGTGGGGTGTTGGCTCTGAAACTGGTTGGCTAGTGGGTGTGGTTGTGAATATAGATGTCGGTGTTACTTCTGTTTGTGGTTGGGCATCGTCGCTTGGTATGGAGTTCTCACAGGAAGACAGAAGAGTGCCTATCAATATTATGAGCAGGAATAGTCGGATGTAGGTTGGAAACATGTTTTCCTCTGTTCTCTGACCACAGATAAAATACGACAACGGATTTGGGATTGAAGCGGATTCTTCATCGTGCATGGAGACTAAAAATCCGTTCCCCACCTAAATCCGCTGTCGTATGTAGCTACACAAACGTAAACACATCCACAGGCTCGGCCTGAATTGGTCCATCTGCCTGCTCGATATAGCGGATGAGTTCTTCAAACGCGGGCGCATCGCTGGCAGTCGAGTCGGGGTCAAGATAGTTGGCGCGGCCACCCGAATTGGCAACGCGATACACCGTGTCAACATCGATGGGCACACCACCAAAGGCAAGTGTATGCACACGGTCGCCACGCAACGCATTTGGTGCAAGCTCACCCTTGGCCCCATGACAGCGGTTCATGTCACCGCCCAGCCGTTGTAGTGGGTCGGCATTAAACACGTTGTCGAGATTGTCTTCCAGTGTATCCAATATGGTGCGTCCCTTAAAGCTTGATGTATAGATGGGTGTCGGTGTCGGCTTCATCGCGTTATATACATCCTCGACACGAACTTCACCGGGCAGGAGCGTTACACCAAAACGCCAGCCAGGTGTACAGCCCAAGTCTGCGTCAGCGATCTCACGGTATGCCTGTGCCATAAACGCATCGGTAGACCCGCCTGTGAGCGAGCGACGATAGAGGACGGAGTCGGTTGACCCAATCACCTGTTGCAGGTCGGCGTCATAGGGTGCATAGAGCGTGTCGATTAGCTGCGCTATGTCTGGGTCTGGGTCGATTTGATTGGCGAGTACGGGCATCAACTGGTGGTCAAAGTCAACCACCGCACCATCCTCAACCACCAAATCGAGCTTGCCCAGGAATTTGCCATGCGACCCCGCCTGTAAGACCAACGTCTGCCCAACCTGCTCTGGTTGCCAGAGAATATCGTGTGTGTGACCCCCGACGATGACATCCACACCCGTCAGTCGCGCGGCCATCGCACGGTCTTGCAGATAGCCCATGTGCGACAACACCACCACAACGTCTGCACCTTCTTCGGTACGCACACGGTCAATCTCTTCCTGCAACTCAACATCGCGATAGCCCATACGCCACCCCGGATTGACATCACGTTTCTCTGTGGTGAGCATACTGAAAGGGTAGGCTTCACCCACGACGGCCACCGTCACCTGAGTATTACCTTCGCCCATGGTACGCACAAGGCTGGGCTGCATCACCCTATCTTCAAAATCATCATCAACCAAATTTTGTATGAGAATTGGAAACTTAGCCTCGTCAATGCGTTGCAACAGTGTCTCCTGTCCCAAGTTAAACTCCCAGTGCAGGGTCATGGCGTCATAGCCGATAGCATTCATCACCTCGACATTGGCCTGACCGTCGGTGAGATAGGCCATTGCCGACCCATACCATGTATCGCCCGAATCAAGCAACAGTGTGCGATCCGCATAGCGTTTGCGTTCCTGCTGAATCAGCGTCGCCAAATGTGCATAGCCGCCGACAGGACCATAACGTTCAGCCTGGGCGATAAACTCTTCATGTGTACAACAGTAGGCTTCGGGACTGTTTGGTTCGATGTCGTTTTGCACCAAAAAACTGGCGTCATAGGTCTCACGTAGATAAACTGGACGCAGTTGTCCATGACTGTCCCCTGTCCACAGTAGTCGAACCGATGGCTCGGCAATGGCAGCGGTTGGCTCTGGGTCCGGCATGGGTGTGCTGGTCGGTTCTGGTATTGCCGTCGGCACGGGTGTTGTCGTGGGTGCAATAGTGGGGGCTGGTGTCGGCGTTGGGTCACTGCGTCCACATGCTGCTAAACCGATGATGCCAACCAATGATGCCCCCTGTTTGAGCAATTGACGCCGTGTAAAAGTATGTGTACTCATCTGTATATCCATGATGATTATTGATTACTTATGCTCAACGTGCGAATATAATCAACCAATGCCCAGCGCTGCTCTTCGGTCATAACCAGGCCCCAAGGTGGCATCTCCACCTCTTTGCCATTGGAAATCGTCTCAAAAATTTGCTCATCGCTCTGGTCATCCAAGATGATCAGCGTCATGTTTCCCTTGATGGCTCCCAGGCTATCCCACGACGGCCCATTGCCGTATCCCTCTAGCCCATGACAGCGCGCACAGTTGTCAATGAAGAGCGTTTCGCCATCAGTGATGTTGGGGTTGATGCGCCCCATCAATTGGAATGGATTATTGCCTTCCGCAGGTTCAACTGATGCTAGTACTTCTGCGTCCTCATCTGACTCCTGGGTTGCGGCCGCATCGTTGGTGGCCTCCTCATCAGCGTTGTCTGCGGTGGATTCGGCGGACTCGGTGGACTTAGCAGCTTCATCCGATTCCTCAGTTGCAGTTTCCTCCTCAGTAGCATCTGCTGCAGTAGTTTCCTCATCAGTAGATTCTTCCTCAGCAATTTCTCCCTCAGCTCCTTCATTGGTAGCCTCAGTTGATCCGGCAGCTTCACTCTCAGCAGCCTCTTCTTCGACAGCCTCTTCTTCGACAGTCTCTTCTTCGACAGCCTCTTCCTCAGCAACCTCAACTTGTGCCTCAGTCGTTGGTTCCGGGGCTGTTTCACTGCGATTGTCTCGATCTCGACCACAAGAGAACAATAAAAATGGTATGACAGCGACGATGATTAGCACAATCAACGCAGTCGTCAGCCATCTGGATCGCTTCATATTTCGTCTCCCTTCGTGGGTTGATATTAGGCAAACACAAGGTCTGCAGACGCCTCGACGGTTTCATCGTTATGGTTGGTGACAACGACGCTGACTGGGGCCTCTTTGTCTGCACGTAGTTTGATCGCCAATAGCGGGTCGTCTGATGTTGAAGCGTTCATCAAAACTGTGCTGATCTGGTCGTCACCATAAAAGACCTCGACTTGGCGTATATATTGCGCACGTTCCGCACGTACAAACCGATCATAGGGGCGTGTTGCCTCTTCGTTCATTGCTAACCCTGTGCGTGATGGATGCTTGATCTTGATCTTGAACTCAATTACATCACCCTGTGCAATGTTTCTTGGCAAGCGTACCCGTACATTAAACTCATCAGCCATTTTCAGCCCCCTTATTAGCACCCACCCAAACTGACTTTGAGCGTATCTTCGCCAACCCACTTGCCATGTTGTGAACATTCAGCCACCACAAAGAGTTGAATATCACCACCGTCAAGCCGTAACTGTGTCGAGAAATAGGCTTGGCCGTTGGCGGGTGTCATGTGAAAAATACCTTTGCTTACCACTGGGTCGTTGAAGTTAAATATTTGCAGACTCTTGATGTAATGATCATCTTCCATGGGGTGATCCATTGAGATGATGATGGGGACGTTGGCCCCATCCTCGGCGATAATGGGCAGACGCATGTTGATGACATGGGCTGCCTCTATCGGTGTGGGATTCTCCATATCCTGAATATAGTTGAACTCTGTGCCAGCACCAGCTGAACTAGATTGCGCGAGTAGATGCTGTGGCCATCCAGCAGCGAGCGCGGCTGCACCCACGCCAAACGCGGTTGCACGTTTGAGAAAAATTCTACGGTTGATAAATGGTTGTTTACTCATTGGTTTGGTTCCTTTCTAATACGACAGCGGATTTGGACTGGGGAACAGATTTCTTGTCCCACACAAAAAATCCGTTCCCCATCCTAAATCCGCTGTAGTATTTTACGCACCACACGATCCATCTTCATCAACGGGTGCTTCGTTGGTCACATCCATCACATTTTCGTCAGTCAAGCGGTCTACACCACAGAAGTATGGTGCCCAATGCACACCGTTGGCCGCAAAGCCCACCACGATGTCGTCATACCATTCAATCACACCTGCTTCGTCGTTGTACGAGAGCAGTGTGACCGAATCACCGAGACGATTGGTGACGAGGAACCAGCGTCCATCAGGCGACCATTGACCGTTGTGTGTGCCTTTACCACCTGTTTCAATCTCTTCAATGATCTCGTTGGTCTCTGTGTTAATGATGGAAACATGTGAATCTGTACCATCATTGGTCGTGACAGCCAGTGGTGCGTATGGGTGCATGTAGGTCGAGTTTGTGCGTGTACCCGAATCGAGTGCCTTGACAAATTCTAGGTTCTCAACGTCGATGATGCCCAACTGGTCGCTGCCCAAGAAGCCGACATAGGCAAATTTGTCATCTGCGCGGAACCCGATGTTGAAGGGCTGTGAGCCTTCAGGGACATCAATGCGCGCAACCTCTTCCAATGTGGCGGTGTCGATCACCATGATCTGATCGACGCGACCACAACTATAGAAGGCATAGCGGCCATCGTTGCTCATCTTGCCTGCACGACAGCGACCTTCACCAATTGACTTGACGATTTCACGGTTGGCGATATCCAACACATCAACCGACCCCATCAGCCCCTCTTCGGGGTTGTAGCCCTGATGCCCAATGAAGGCATAGCGTCCGTCATGCCGAATCACAATGTCCCGTGTTTGGATACCATTGGTCTCGATGGCAGCGATGTGTTCATGTGCTTCGGTGTCAAAGAGATGCACACGACCGACATTGCCATCCAAATCAGCCGTGATGAGCAGTGGGTCTGTTGGGCTAAAGGCCATGTGGAATGGATCATTTGTGCCTGTGTTGATGTACTTGACAATCTCATTGGTCCACGTATCCATGATGGCGATAGCGTCGTGATCACCCTTGCCCTCAGACTGGA
The DNA here is from genome assembly GCA_039029935.1 of Chloroflexota bacterium. Lineage (GTDB taxonomy): Bacteria > Chloroflexota > Anaerolineae > Caldilineales > Caldilineaceae. The sequence goes on along the minus strand of JBCCFC010000130.1, from coordinate 984 downwards.
AGTTGATCCAGTTATAGCGCATCCCCGGCTGCATCCAAGGATGGTGTGGCTGTACATAGTCGGTTTCCACAAATTCAAGCCCATAGCCCTCGGCATCCGGATCGAGAATGGCAATCTTGTCGTCATCCTGCACAGGAATGTAGAATTTACCCCGTGCCATATGCGCCAATTTGCTGGTCTGATACGGCCATGTCCAAGTGTCGGCATAGAAGATTTCATCCAGAATCGCGCCTTCGCTATCTTCAGCAGCATCCTCGTCGGCAGCTTCACCGTCGGCAGCATCCTCGTCGGCAGCACCCTCGTCGGTCGCCTCAGTGTCGTCAGCAGCCTCAGCAGCATCTTCATCGGCAGCACCCTCGTCGGTCGCCTCAGTGTCGTCAGCAGCATCTTCATCGGCAGCACCCTCGTCGGTCGCCTCAGTGTCGTCAGCAGCATCAGCAGCATCTTCATCGGCAGCCTCGGCGTCGTCAGCAGCTTCCTCGTCGGTAGCCTCGGCGTCGTCAGCAGCTTCCTCGTCGGTAGCCTCGGCGTCGTCAGCAGCTTCCTCGTCGGTAGCCTCGGCGTCGTCAGCAGCTTCCTCTTCCTCAACAGCCTCCTCTTCCTCAACAGCCTCTTCCTCAACAGCTTCAGCTGGCTGTTCAACCGCATCCTCAGCGGGTGGCTCCTCTGAGTCGGAAGACCCACGACCACAACTTGCCATGAGAACCAGTGCTGCAACCAGCAGAAGGCTCACCATAATTTGCGTCAGATTGAGCTTCAATTTTATCATATCTTCCCCTCTATAAATGAAAGTAAAAATGGCTATTTAAGGCCAAGTGTCCTTACACAATATCTCAAATAGCCGTAAAAGCTTCACAGGTTAGATTGTCACCAAGAAAACCGTAAGGTTTTAGGACAATAGTTAATTTATACTGTTTCACTTCCAACTTAGATAGAAAAACCATAATAGCAAGCATGTTGATGTGTTATATGCTTACTATCCAG
>JBCCFC010000129.1:0-16345 GCA_039029935.1 Chloroflexota bacterium | reverse complement strand
CTATTTATGACTCTGCTGAAAAAAGGTCAAACCGATACAAAAGTCCGACTTCTTACCAGTGGTAGCGAATAACAAATTCTACAGAAGTCGGACTTTTTTCAGTGGAGTCATTTATGAGTCTGCAACAAGAGTGAAAATACAAAACTCTCTCTGCGAACCCTCGGCGTTCTTTGTGCCCTCTAGGGTTGTTTCTTAATATTCAACAATTGGCAGATACACCTTCTGTTGAAAAAGGAACACTGGTGGAATCACATGGCCGATTTCCAGCAGGCTAAAGGAATAGGTGACGCCCAGCGCAACCGTGACATTGCTGTTTAACTCACTGATCACCACCTCTAGCTTTTCTGATTCATTCATCATATCGTCGGCATGACACCAGACCTCATAGGTTCCAACGGGCAATTCGTCCACGATGAAATACCCCGTGGCATCCGTTGCCACGTCGATGCTGATTGGTTCTGCTGCTGAGTCATCCCCAGAATCACCCACTGCGACAAGACTAATCGTAGCCTCGCTCACCATTTCTTCGTGAAACTCATGGATACCATTTTCATTTTCGTCAAGCCATACCCACCCAGAGACAATACCGCTACTAAACGGTGTCTCCGCATATGTTGTAGACGGTATCATCAAACTGGTCCAGAGTATACTGCTCACCAAAAGGCAAAGCATACTCTTTATGGCGAACTGTCTTCGGTATAAAATTTGAGTACCGAAAAGCCCCCAACTATTGGTTTTTGGTTGTAAAATTTTCTGTTTCATTTTGTTTTTAGGATTGGTTGTCTAGTTTGGATAGTTGTTATTAGCAGTGATGATAGTAGCGATGCATATTTTTGTGCTGTGACCCCATTATATCGCATAAAACTCTTGAAAGGATCAGCAATAAGTACGGTTCTCCGTAAACTGTTTCCTAAGTCTATCAGACAGAATATTTTGCAACATTTTATGGATGCTCCTACAACAAAAATCCACCGCTATTTTGGTTATTTTTTAGCGTAGATTTTTATGTTCTGGTCGATTGTCTCAACAAAGGGCATATCGTTTACGTCAAATGTTTGATGTCGAATCTGTCATTCACCGCAAGCCTTTTTGTCTTAGATGGAGTAATATTTGATTAGCAGTTTTGATATGAAATGCAACAAGAGTTGGCGATAAAATATGATGCAATGTTTGTGCAGAAGAATCGTCAATCAAATTTAGATAGATAAACATAAACGGACATATACGAACGGATAGACACTGATGCAAATAATGCGCTTCAAAACATGGCAAACGATTTTCTTCTTTCTCACCATTACCCTTGTCGTATCACTCTTACCAAATGCAACTGCGCAAGCCATGAACGTCGCACCCATCCTGCATGACTTGGCCGAACACCATTTCACAGTCACAGGCGAGGTACACCGTGTAGAATACAATGCAGAGGGTGAACTAACAGCTAGCACACCCATTTCCGCAGGCACACCCGTTGTGGTCTACACCAACAGTGGCAACGAATACATGGTCTCTGTGCAAGAAGATGGTCAATTCCGTTTTGATGGACTCCCCGAACCACCACCCTACGTCGTTGGCACCATTGTTGATGATGAGTTGTGGATGTACGCCTATGATGTGTATGCACAGGATCATGTGGTACTTGTGGTAGAATAGAAAAAGAAGACGGGGTGAAGGAGTGAAGAGTGAAGAGTGAACTTTCAACTCTTCCACCTTTCAACCCTTCCACCTTTCAACTTTTACAGGAGAAACGCATGAGTTATTTTATTCAGCCACTTGACCACGCCCAAGCGCGTGAGGACAAAGCATTTAAACATACATTTTTTCAAAGCGAACGATTGTTGACGGGGTTAAACTGTTTGACCACAGGACAGGCGCAACATTTACATGACCATGCCGACCAAGATAAATTTTACTTTGTGTTGGCTGGTGAGGGTGTTTTTACTGTAGGCGATGAGCAGCAGACCTGTGGTATTGGCTCGCTGGTTCTGGCTCCCGCTGGGATTGTGCATGGGGTAGAGAATCAGGGCGACGATATGCTCACGTTTATCACCGTGATCGCGCCTTTTCCTTCCTAAGCGATTTTGATACAATTAAACGAGAATTAATGCGGATGGCCGTACTCAATGCGAGTACGGCTATTTTTATCCAAGTAGAGTGATGTTTTGAAGGCTGTTAGATTGGACCAATCTAGTGGTCTCAACGCTTCTCAGCCACAATTTTCATAAGGAGAAACACACATGGCATTCAAAATTGCACAACCAGAGGTTAAATTCGATAGTCCAGGTCCACAACCCAATGGCTTGCAGGCAACGTCAGATGTGCTATGGTCCATTGACCAAGTGGAACACAAGATTTATCTACAAGACTTTGAAACGGGTGAGGTTCTCTTTGAGTCACAGACAGACACGGTTCATGCCAGCGGGATAACGTTGGGTGAGGATGCGTTGTGGGTGACATCGACGTATGAGTGCAAAGTCGCCAAACTCGACCCAGCAACAGGTGAGACGATTGCTAAATATGAGTCGCCTGGCTCTGGTGTGGTGGCGTGGATGGCTGGTAGTGCCGAGGCCAAGGTGACGGGCGCACATGGCATCGAGTACCGCGACAGCAAGCTCTATATTGCTGCACCACCCTCGCAACGATTGCATGTCATGGATGTGGCGACGTGGGAAGAGGTCAATTCATTTCCTGTGCCAGGGTTACGTGTACATGGCATAGCATGGTCCGCTGATGGGGATGGCCGTTTGTGGATAGCCGACACATCAGCAGGTACAGTCAACTTGATGGATGTCAACGATGGGCGTATCCATGAAGTAATTCGTGTGGAAGCCCCAGTCGAGGTACATGGGATGACCATGCACGAGGGCGTGTTGTGGTATTGTGATGCGCATACGCAGAAGATTGGGCGGTTGGCTTTGCCAGACTAAACTGTGCAAGAATCGGGTGGTTGATTGGGATGGAACCAAGTACAATGAGGGTGTTGTCATCAATTTGATTTAATTTTTTGGAGTAAAACTGTATGATGTCTTCAAATAGTACCACAGATCAATTAACCGATTATCAACGCATTGCCACCGCGATTCGCTACATCGAAATGAACCACCAAGCACAGCCGAGCTTGGAAGACATTGCCGAACACCTGCACCTTAGCCCCGCCCATGTACAACGTCTCTTTCGTCGCTGGGCGGGGATCAGCCCCAAACGCTTTCTACAATATCTGACCGTAGAACATGCCAAGCAGCTACTGTCCGAAAATCACAGCGTACTGGATGCAACCTATGAGGCAGGACTTTCCAGTCCGGGTCGTCTGCATGATCTCTTTGTGAATGTGGAGGCAGTGACGCCAGGCGAATACAAAAGTGGTGGTGCGGGCATCGACATTGCCTATGGATTTCATGACACACCCTTTGGTGAGTGTCTGCTGGCGACAACCGCTCGTGGTATCTGTGGGTTGCTGTTTACGGCAAAGGGAATCGACGATGAGACCCCTGAACTGGCGCAGACAGAAACGTTACAAGTATTGCAGAAACAGTGGTCTGCAGCAATTTTGATGCAGGACGAAAGCGTAACACAGCCACTCATCGACCAGATTTTTTTGTTGGACCAGAAAATAGACCATGAGACGACAAACATCTCATCTGAGAACATTAGACTTTTGCTAAAGGGGACAAACTTCCAATTACAGGTGTGGCGTGCCTTATTAGATATTCCCCTCGGCAGTGTCTGCGCCTATGGCGATATCGCCACCCACATTGGCAAACCCAAAGCCTCACGTGCAGTGGGTAGTGCCGTCGGTGCCAATGCCATCGCCTACCTGATCCCCTGTCATCGTGTGATTCGCAAAAGCGGTATGATTAAGGATTATCGGTGGGGTTCGACGCGTAAGAAGGCGTTGTTGGGCTGGGAGCAGGCGCTGCGTGAAGGGGCGATGGGATGAAAGGGGAGACTGGGTGATGATACATACAATCATTCAGTAACCCTTCAACCCTTCAACCCTTCAACCCTTCACATAGAATCAAAAAGAGAGAGCCTGTCACCCTGTTCTCTCTTCGTAACAGGAACTTCATTATATTTTTGATGAACATCTGCATAAAATTTCTCAAGCGACTCTGGATGGTGACGCAGAAACCATTGGATATGGTTCTCTAAATATGTTTGTCGAATCTCCGGATCATTCAAGTCATTGGGTATCCGATACAGACGCTCATCGACACTATCAAACCCAACAAATGGCTGCGCTAGTCGTGCCTTTGTGCCTTCAATATAGTCAGGATTCATTTCGATTCCAAGACAACGGCGGTTTAATTGCTGGCAGACACGCGCCGTTGTTCCACTGCCGGAAAAAGGGTCTACAACAAGATCGCCATCTTGAGATGAGGCAAGCACCATGCGTTCAATTAGTCCCTCCGGTTTTTGGGTTGGGTGTTTTTGTCGATTTTCGTTGCAATAATGCACATGCGAAAATAACCAGACATCGCCAGGATTGGCACCACGCATATTATTTCGCGCACGATAATACTTTTGGGGCACTCTGACAGGGTCCAGATAAAAATTATATTTTTCGGTTTTGGTAAACATTAAAATATCATCGTGTCTTGGTGAAAAGCCTCTGCGCTTCCCCAATCCTTGGGTATAATGCCAACATATCCAGCTATTGAAAAAAAACTGCAAATCACGATCCAAAACATCATACAAATAGGAGATAAAGCGTACACCCATGAAGACATAGATTGTGCCTGTATCCTTCAAAACTCGTTTAGACTCTGTGAGCCATTGTTTGGTAAAAGATATATAGTCATCAAATCCTTTGAGATCATGATTATTACCGTAATTCTTGCCTAAGTTATAGGGCGGGTCCGCAATGATTAAATCAACACTTTGATCATCTAACTGGGCAAGTTGCTCAATCGCATCGCCACAAATCAATTTAACTTCATCCATTTTTTATCTAGCCATTATTTCTATTTGAACACTGCTCTATTTGAATACTGCTCTTTTTTCTAATGTAATTACATCTGTGCCATCCATCAATTGGAGCCGCTCCCCCGTATCCGGTCGATATAGACCAACCATGATCTCAATATCGCCATCGATTTCTTCTGGCAGGATGAGTGTATACACATCTTCCACCAACGCACCGACAACCCACCCCGATGTTGGATAAAATCCCCCTTCGGGCGCACGGTCATTCTGCGCCAGCAGTTTGGGGTTGCCGTTTTCGTCTTGTCCCACAACATGGACAAACACCGTGTAATCTTCATCAATCGGTGCATCCGTAGACCAGACTAAGCGCAAATGGATCATATCGCTGGGCAATATCTGGTCTGGCAACGGGTCATAGCCAACCAAACGCAGTCGATTGGCCCAGTGGGTATCCACCTGAGTCTCCGGCTCCGCAATCGGCTCCCCAAACCACAGCCATGAAACAGGTTGCGGTGGTCCTTGCGGTGTGAGCGTAGCGATATCATAGACACTGAGTTCCAGCCGATAGCGTCCGCGCTTGAGTGTATCCGGCAGTTGCAGTGTTTTGATATCTGGAATGGGCATGTCAAAAATCAAGTTGGTCGGAATCATATTGCGGGCAGGGGGTCCATCTGCCTGTACAAGGCGTGGCCCATCCGCCGCCACCAACTGCAAGGATGTATTGAATTGCTGCGAAATCGTCTGCCCCTCAGCACTGCGCCAGAGCAGCTTTGTTGTCAGAGGTTTTCCAGCCTGTGCATCTGTTTGTGACAGTCCGGGTAAATGCATTGGGCCAAATGCTTTGGCAGAAGTGAATGTATTCTCAACAACCATCGTAGGCGAATCAACCCAGCCATCTGACTGTAATACCAGTAAACCCTGCTCGGTATAGGCAATCTCAAATCGCTCTATCACCATATGCACAAAGGCTTCATCATAGCGCGTCGCCAAACGAAAACTATCGGTGACAAACCAAACCGTATGCTCTCCGTCACTCGCTTCCATTAGCACGTTCCGCAACTGGTCCACTGTATTCATCAACGTCGCACCAGACCAACGGTCAACAAGCTGATCCCCCTGCGGAATAATATACTCCTCATACCCACGTTGTACAGCGTAATAATCGCAAGGCCCCAACACCAATGCACAGGCTGGCGGCTGCGGCGACATCACAATATCGTTCTCTTGCCGCTCATCGCTCAAAAATGCCAATGCATGATCATACCCTTCGACCTGCGCAGTTACTACCTCTTGTGCTGGTCTCCAAAATCCACCTATAATCAACCCACTCAAAACCAACATTACAATAATCAGACCACGATGCTCTCTCTTTTCCCCTCTGCGCTCTCGGCGAACTCCGCGGTTAAAAATTTGTCCTACTATCCACATGGCTCCGGCAGCACCGACCAATAACCAAAAGGGTTGAACAAAAAAGAGATAGCGGATTTCGCGCCAAGTTGTACCGACTAAGGTGAGAATAACGACCAGAACCCAGATGAACTGGAGTGTAAAGAATAAGGTGGCTTGATGAAATCGCGATAGCTTCTTGATTTGCCAATTTGCTTTTGCAAGTGAAACCAATGCTGCGCCAACCGCCACCAGAGACAGCACTGTCCAAGGCAAGCGTTCCTGCGCAATCAAAATTGGGGCGTAGGTTGCCCACGCGCCTTGAATATCAAAAATCAGGCCGACATATGGACGAGTACTCTGGATAGTCTCAAAATATTGGGGTTGACCGATGATTTCGATGAGATAGCGTAGCCCCATTGCTACGACACAGATGCCATGAACGACAATTTGGGTTGGGGTGAGTAGGTATCGCCAGCCACGCCAGAGTACGGTTGCCAGCAGAAGGGATGGGTAGAGCAGAATGGTCTCTTCTTGGGAGAAGAGCGAGAGGATGAAGAAGAGGGTAAAGAGCCATGTTGCTGCATGAATTTTGCGTGATTGGACAGACAAGCTCTCAAACATCATCCATGCCATGAGCACCGTAAAGAATTGTAGCTGTGCATAAAAGCGCGCACTGCCACCCCAAACAATGGCTTCGGGCAATAGAGCTAATCCTAATGCTGCCAGCCACCCGACGTGGATATGCCAAAGGCGTCTGCCGATGAGAAATACAGCGATGATTGTGCCTAAGTTGAAGAGTAGGTTCGGTAAACGGGCGATGGTATAGCTGTAGCCAAAAAGCGAGAGAAAACCAGCTTCAACATAGGATGCTAACAGCCCACGTGTGTAGAGGACGCCGCTCGTCATGAGTGGGATGCCAAGCTCTTGAACGCGGGTCGCCGCCCAAATGGTGGTGAATTCATCGACGTAGAGGCTAATATTTTGGATATATTGCCAGCGGAGCCATGTAGCCAGGGCTAGGACTACAAGCAGCAGTGATAGATATAACTGGCTGGATATGATTCGTTTCATGAGCATTATGCAGATACGCTTGATGTCAGCCCCATGTCCGCCAGAGAGTCCGCACTCCACAGCGTATCCAGCCATTCATTAAGCCGGGCTACATCGTTCGTGCTTTCAATTAGCGCAATCACCACCGCTGGTAGCTCTGAGAATTTACGTTGGAGTTGACGAATCAAGATTTGTTGTTGTGTTTGAATCACACCTTCTTCACGTCCTTCTTCACGTCCTTCTACCAAACCCTCTTCAAAACTTTTCTGTTTGATTTCGTCTTGATGGTGTTCCTCAATCATCTTCGCCCGCTCTTGTGGTGATACTTTATCCTTCTGAATCAACTCAAAAATTTGATGAATTTCTTCACGCTCATAATCTGCTTCATCCACTTGTTCATCCAAGCTATCATCAATCGCACGGAACCACTCACGAAGCGGCTCCGGTGTCTTTTCATCAGCATATTTGGGCGCAAGATAGATGACCTTATGGGAAATTTCACCTAAACTGTTGCCATTACGGTCTTTGGGGTCCATGTCGATAATCGCGATTTCTGTTTGATGTCGATCTCCCGATGTCAGGACAACGATGGTATAGACGGTCGGTTTGGGTTGATAACTACCCACATTTACAAGCTGTTGCAAAATGGTGTCACAGGCATCGTGCAAAAGGCGATTATAATGGTTGCCTAACCGCTCGTGCTGAATCGTGACAATGATGCGATTTTTTAAGTCATGTCCGTAGAGGTCAAATTTTATATCAACTGAACCAATGACAGGCGAAAATGATTTTTCGGGTTCAACTTCCTCAACCTCTATCTTTGTACCTGTCACATCACTCACAAAGGCGTTAAATATTTCCGGGACAGAAAATGCCTTTTTGAAAATCACACCATAGCGTAATGAAGCCACCTCAATCATCATGTCCTCCTATTTCATCCATTTACTCAACTGTAAATATCCCAACATCCGCAAAATCACCAATCACCCCGCCATCTATCAACACTGGCAATCGTCCCGTATCCAGCGTATACAACCCAATACGCACCACATAGTCACCCGCTCCCAACTCGGTAGGCAACACAACCCCAACCGTATCCATAACCGTCTGCCCTGGCACCCAGAGATGCGTTGCGGCAAAGCCCTCACGTGGCTGTTGGTCCCGTTGTGCAACCAAGTTGCCACTGCTATCAACAATATGCACAAAGGTCGTGTAATCAACGGGGATGCGCGCCAGTGTATCCCATTGCAGTTGCAGAATCAGCATTTCACCCGCACCAATCGTCTCTGGTAACCCCACGCCGGATAAGGTCAACAGTTGGTTGAAATTCCAAGGCTGCTCGACAGGCGAAGTTGAAGTTGACTCATCACCCACTCGAATCAACGCTACCGCACGGTCAACGCCATCAATGGCTTCGCCTGTGTAGGGGTCGCTCATAGGGAGCGCATCAAAGGTTGCGGGATCATAGAATGAAACCACAAGTTGGTACAGTCCATCGGGGGCATCACTTGGGATGACAATCTCATGTCCATCGGGACGAATCTCACGCAGCGGCCAATCGACGGTGGGCGCACCCCAAGGCCAGCCCTCTGCCCGCCAAATTTCTGTGCCATCACGGGCGACCAACCGCGTCAGTATGTTATAGTTGGTCTCCATCTGCGCACGGCTCTGGAGATAGTAGGTGATTTGGAAGCGGTCGCCGGGTAAGGCTTGATGTTGGGGGACATCATAGGCTGAGAGCCGAATTTGTGGCCCCGTTGCTGCTGTGCCAAAATCAATCGCACTCTCTTTGCCAATGTCAATAAAGCTGGGCAGGATTTGGTCACGCATGTCATAGATGCTTGCCAACGTCAACCCACGAAACTGCACTTGATGTGTGGGTGTTTGCGCTTGAAAATAATCCACAATTTCGGGTGAGGGGATGTTGCGTTGTAGCTGGTTGATGTAGACGACGGCAAAGTCTGTGTCGAGCCAGAAAAGTGGTGAGCCATAACCGATATTGACTGCCTGCCCATCCAGAAAGTAGGAGAGCGGTCCATCGGCATACCATGAGACAACCCTTAACTGATCGCCATTCTCTTGGCCGTTAAGCCAGTCTGCCGCCGCATCCAGCCCGTCACCCCAGCCTGTAAACAGCACATTGGGTGCAGTCCAACTGCCGCCAACCAGTGGATTGTAGTAGGTAAGATAATAGGGGTAATGAATAAAACCCGGCAATCCATGCAAAAAGAGGGTACTGGCGAGAAGGATGGCGGGAACTTGTACATGTTTGCGTGATGGGATGAATATTGGCATATTTTTTGCCAACGCCACCCAACCAAGCACAGCGATGATATCGAGCGAGAGGGCAGCAGGTAGCAGATAACGGTCAAATTTCTTGGCTGCGATACTCATACCGACCGTGAATAGCAGTGCAAAGATGAGCAGTGCATAGACGACTCGGCGTGTTTGTCGTTGATCAAATGGTGTGCGCTGTCGCCATGCAAAGACGCCAGCCAATAATAATCCAATGACTGTTGCAGGCGTAATCCGCCAGAGATAGGCCACCGGATAGAAGATGATGCCCGGGTCGCTTGTCACCTGTCCCATAAAGTAATTGGGGTTGACATGACGCCCAACATAATCCTGCATCTCTACCGACATGCGCATGAGCGTTCCGATAGGGTCTAGCCACATTGACGGCCACAGCACCACAAAGGTCGCAATCGCCACCAATCCCCATGTCACATAGGCAAATAAAGATGTACGAAACTGGATTCTGCCCGCCCGCCATTCAATCAGCAACAGCACCAATCCCGTCGGGACCAAAAACATGGCTGGCACTTTCGTCAACCACGCCAGCCCCATGACCACACCCGACAGTACCAAATATCCCCAGCCCCTTCTCCCTTCCTCCTTCTCCCCCTCTGCATCCTCCGCGCTCTTTGCGGTTAAATACTCCCCACCATACAGCCATCCAAAAAATAATAACAATGCCAGAAAAATCAAGCTAGAGGATAACCCGTCAGGGTGAAGCTGCCGTGAGAAGGCGATGTAGAACGGTGTCCATGCCACAAAGAGCGTTGTCCACAGTGCAATTTGATTATTAAATAACCGTCGAAGCGGAAAATAGCTAGCTGTGACAACCAATGAGATAAACAGCACCACCCACCATCGTCCTGCGGCCAAAAGTTCAAGCGGTGTGAATTCCGTATTCGCCAGTAACCACGCCTCGATATGTTCACGCTCCCATGTGAACTGTCCAGGCGTCTGTGCAATATACTCAGGGAATTTCTGCAAAAAGCCCAACGTTCCCGCCCACATGACTGTGACACCAGGATGTTCACGCTGGAATGTGTTGGCAAGGTCGCCCTCGCTGATGGCATGGTAGAAGTTGGCTGAACGCGCTAGCCATTTGCGCTCGTCGATAGTGACAAAGGCATCGAGCGCGATGACGCGGGGAAGCCATGCCGCAATGAATAATGTGATGAGAATGATGAGTCGGTTAGTCATTGCGAATAATTATGCTTTCTCCTGGACCATTTAACGTGATTTCTAATTGATTGAGTACATCTCGGCCAACTAAGGCTTCATTAGAATCAGGACGGGCAACAACCTTGACACCTCCAGCTAGATATCCATTGGGTAAGATTTTAATCGAAACATTGTAAATATTTACCGATGTTCTTTCTGATGTGACACCAGACATAAATCGGCGTTCTTGATATTGAGCACCAATGCTCTTGAGAGTACGTAATGGTATCATCGTCGCATCCGCACCAGAATCAACCATTGCCCACAAAGTTCTTGTCCCTTTTTGTGGATCATACCCGTTAATTTCAATTTCAACGAAAGGTGCGGAGGGATCATGAGAAGAATCATAGTCAAATAATATTATATTCATCAAAAACGCTCCAATCGTGGCGAGCGCATATAGATAATAGGTTCTGGGTCTTCTTGAACTTTACGTTGTAAAACAATTTTATCTGGATATTTCTCCATAATTCGGATGTTTAATGCTTCTGAACTCTCATCATTGTCAATCAAAAGTCCTTGATAAATTGCAATATGTTGCCCTAGGAAATTTTTAACTAGTTCTGCATGTAAGAGATAATAGGCTTCAATCTCTTGTTCCATCTGAGCGCGTTCTGGATGAGCAGGGTATTCATAAAAAGAGTTTTGAATTGTTTTCTCTAAAATTGCTTCTACGTCAGTTTTTTGTGCAATAGCAACTCTTTCCACATGAGCATATACTTTCTCTGGAATATTTAACATCACTTGCTTAGTCATATAATCTGCTCCTTATGAAATCTTCTGTAAAAACGCTAACACTGCCTCATTAAACACTTCTGGCTGTTCCATATTCAACATATGCGCTACACCCGTCATCGTCACCAATTGCGCATCCGCAATCTCATCGGCAAGCCGCCCTGCCAACGCTACCTTATCCTTGACATCCAAATCACCAATCACAACCAACGTCGGGACACGGACCTCATCAAGGCGTCCAATCGCGGGCTTATCCAGCCCAACGATGGTCAGGTCATCCGGTTCAGGCACAAGAAAGGCGTCCATCTGCATTTCATAGACAAGGTTGCGGACAGCAGGGTCTATTTGTTCAGGCTTTCGATGCGGACCATCAACCCAAACCTCCAACATCAGTTCAGTTGCCCCAGCAAAATCACCTGCCTCTAGCAGCGCATCCTCCTGCTCATCTACAGCATCCTGACGTGTACTCGATGATGCACCACTCACGCTGGGCGCACCCAAAATCAGCGACTTAACCCGTTCTGGATAGGTCAGCGTGAAGTCCAGTGCTGTGCGCCCACCAAAGGAAATACCAAGGATATGCGCTTCATCAATTTCAAAATGGTCGAGGACGGCGGCAACATCATCATGATTGGCAAACGTGCCTGCGGTTAATGGGGATTGTCCGTAACCGCGAAAATCATAGCAAATCACCCGATAGTGTTCGGCAAAAGTATCTAGCTGTCCCGCCCACATGCGCGTGTCAGCAATGCCTGCATGGAGGAGGAGTAACGGTGTGCCTGCTCCTTGTGTTTCATAATATAATTTTGCATCATTCTCTAGTAGGATAAAGCCTGTCTCTGTGGTGTGCATGGTCTGCCTCCTGAGTTATTTTGATTACCATCGCTCATTTGTCACCTCATTGTACAACATAAACGCGGGTTTCTTGCAGTTTTGTTGTGTATGTTCGATGGTTGACTAACATATGTGCTATGGTAAAATACAAAGACAAACAGTCACTACTTTTACATCGTCGTGTCTATCAATCAGCCATACCCCTGTTGAGCGATGAGGTGGCTGACGAGCAAATCGCACAGTCTATTGAGCAATTCAACAATGCCATCCGTCAAGTGCCTAATGAGGATAGCCGCCTGCAATACAATCATCAAAACTGACAATCCCGTCGTTCCTGCCTTCGCAGGAATCTACCGCTTGCACAACGCTGGATTCTCACCTTTGCAGGAATGACAAGTTTCGGGTCTTATTTAATCATCGTTGCTGATTTGTTATGGATTTGGAGTGACAACTCGGCATACACCAAACAATGGTCCGACCCCTCATAGCACACTGTCTGGCTCATCAAGGTTTCGAAGTCACGCGAATGAAAAATGTAGTCAATTTTTACAAAAGGCATAGGAACAGGGTATCTGGATATACGCAAATTATTTGGGAAACTAAAGTCAAACCCATAACCAGCAGCAAAATGCGCATCGACAAAGGTTTCTGTCATGCGTGTGTAGGCATCGGTCTGTGACGATGTATTGAAATCTCCCATAATGATGACAGGCGCAGGCAGGGTTTCTGCATAATCAGCAATTTGATGAATCCTCATTCGTGTTAATTTGTCATATATGCCTCTTGGCAAGGGGATGGGGACGCGTATAGGCAAACGTCTGTTTAAACCCCAATCAATCATTGGGGCGCGGGGATGTGCCGACAACACTTGGAGTTGTTGTTCTTCCCATTCAATGGTCGCGTGGATAAACGCTCTGCTCATGTCAGGTCTATAGACCCAATCATTCCATAGGATGGGGTAGCGGCTTAAAAGCGCAGTTGTGTGTCGATAGGTCGTAATCATGTAAGGATATTCGCCAACCAGTTCCTCACGGAATAACTTGGCTGTATAAAATGTTAGCTCTTGGAGCGCGACGATATCGGCATCGTGCTTGCGAATGGCTTCCAACACTTGGTGGGGTCGTGCTTGTCCCGGACCGAGATTAAATGTGAGTACCTTTAATGATGACTCTGGCTGATTTTGCTGTACCTTTGGGATAAAGAGCAGACCATATTGGGTGGCAAATAGCATGATCGTAATCGCCAAACTGAGTATCGCCACTCTGGTTCTGAAGAACAGGACAAGGGGTAGCAGGATTGCAAGTGGCGCAAACCAGTAAGGTGCAAAGGTATAGAGTAAGGCAAAGACCGGATCGAGATCATATAGAAGCGTTTTGAAGAGGAGCAAAGCACTGAGTACCAATGCATAGAGTACGCTGACAAGCATCAGTGCTTGATCACAAAGCATTTTGATTATTCGGGACAATGTATACAACCTTAGTTCCCTAGCCTGTTTTGTCGTTCTTGTTCTAGCATAGCAAGAATCGTACCAACATTAGGCGGTGGATCATCACAATCAGCGATTACCTTGATACTTTCGACACAATCTGCCACTAACGCATAGTCAAAATCTATGTGACTCTTCGGGTCATCTAGTATCTCTTGCCAAGCTACCGCTGCTTTATCGTCTCCCAATCCTGTCAACGCCATTGCATACCGAGACCGATGCCCCATCGTGGTCGAGTGGATTTTGGCCTTTCCGCTGTGATAGATTTCGATTGCTTTTTGAAAAAAGGCCGCGCTTTTGGCAAGCCCTTTGCCATTGGGCAAACTACGATAGAGCAAGCCCATGCCAATGTTCGGCCACAGGGCTTCATCTGCATTGAGCCGAATAGACTTTTCATAGTGAAGACGTGCTTTTTCGTGGTTGCCCATACGCAGATAGCAATTGCCGACATTATTATAGGGAATGTGCGCTCTGGGTTGGAGCCGTACAGCCTCTTTGAACTGTACCAATGCCTCTTTATAGCGACCTTGGGTCAGATACATGTTGCCCAACGAGCCATACACCGTTAGCGAATCTGGGTTGCGTTTGATCACTTGGTCAAAATAAGTCTGCGCCGTGTCATAATCATGCTTGTCAATATAATAGCCAGCGACACACTCATAGGCAAAGAATTCGTTTGGTTTATGTTCAATCACACGTAACCACCACATTAATGCCTCGTCGCTTTTACCAGAGTTGTAACAAGCACTGCCAAGACTCATCATAGCATCGGGGTTATTGGGGTCCTTGCTCAACGCCATCTGGCTATACTTGATGGCTTCCTCGTCATTGCCCTCCTGCGAATAGATCGCAGAAAGCCCCATTACAGAAAGAGACCACAACATGTCGTCTTTGATCTCCTCTGCAATCTTCAAGTTCTGTTGCCAGATATTGATGGCTTCGTCCGTTTTGCCGATACGCCAGTAGACCTGCGCCATCTGTGCCATGATGGGCGCACGTGCCCTGTCGGCCTGTTTATCCTGTGGCAGTGATAACAACTGCATCCGTAGCTGCTGGAGCATATGCTCGCCATACTCAAATTCGATGTCCTTTGGCATCTCGCCTTTGGGTTGTCGTCGTTGTTTTCGTTTTCGATTCTTCATGTACCTTTTGACCCTATCTTTGGCAATTAGATTGTTTTAAACATAAATCACCCATGTTGATTATCCATCAGTCGACATAGGTGGGATTGTCGCGGGATCAATCCCCAGCGAGCGAAGATAGGCCATCATGCGTTGACTTTCTGCTTCTGCTAAATCCGCACGACGCTGCTCCTCATCCGCACGACGCTGTTCCTCATCCGCACGACGCTGCTCGGCATCGGCGCGTTCTGTCTGTGCTGTGTGATCAAGCATAAGATTCCCCTCTGCATCATAACACTCGACCGCACCATCATTTAGCCCTATCCATAACCCTACAGGTTCCAACCAAACCCACCCCTGTTCGTTTGGTTGGATGCCAACATAATATCCATCTGCAGTCAATGCATACCCATAGACCCGTCGCCTAGCTATCGGTGGCACAACGTCAACCACAACATAATAGGATATTTGCGCTTGCTGCATATACCAAGGCTTTTCGTTAAAATCCTGTTGTCGTGTGGATGGCGATGTCACTTCAATCACCAATTCTGGCCTATCCCCATCTCTACCCACATAGACGGTCCCCTTATGTGGCTCACTGTACCGATCATACACAAAACACATGAGGACGATATCGGGACCAATGGGTTCAACATCCGGTAAACCAAAATCAATTCTTGCATCATCCAATAGGTAATGGTCTGGCAATGGCATCTGTGTAATATGCGTCTCTAGCACCATCCCTACATAATTACAATATCGTTTATGTTCTAAATTTTGCACGCGGTAATCATCCTCTTGTGGATGGAGAAGGTCGTACGGCGTAAGTGGTATACGCTTCGTTTCAATCGTTCCATCAATCATTGTGTCTTCAACGTAACGCCAGCCATACCGAAATGGATCATCCAAGGCAACCCCATACTCGACGGTGCGATAGGGATATGCATCCTCCTTGTGTCCATTTAGGCTGGATTGATTATGCGTGATCATACTTTTGATAAACTCATAGCCTAAAATTTTGCTATCAGGTTGGGCAGTATGTGGCGTTGAATGACCATTTTTAGAAGTATCTGGTGCTTCCACCCACTCTATTTGATTTGTTTTTTCTACAGAATCCATTCATATCTCCTGTAAAGCTAATCCATCTCAGTTTGTGATAGATGATTTTATTCTATCACATATCTCAGCATAATGATCAATTTTACACGTACAGGTTGCAGGTTGCAGGTTGCAAATTACATATCAACTGTCAACTCTACCAGCATCTGTGATGATAGGGCGAACATCTGTATTTGCT
>JBCCFC010000128.1:0-16352 GCA_039029935.1 Chloroflexota bacterium | reverse complement strand
CCCCCCCCCCCGCCCCCGCGTCCCATTTTCTAGCTCCTGATATCATAGTGTTATACAGAATAAGGGTCTGCCGCGTCACGCATGCCGTCGCCAAGGAAGTTATACATTAACACGGTGACGATGACGAACAGACAGGGGATCAACTGCCAAGGATGGTGGGCGATGGTGACAACGTTCTGTGCATCTTGGAGTAACACACCCCAACTGACCGCTGGTGGCTGCATCCCCAAGCCCAAAAAGCTGAGAGCCGTTTCGCCCAAAATCATGCCCGGCACCATAAGCGTCAGAGTGACGATGAGATGGCTGGTGAACGAGGGGAAGAGATGGACTGACATAATGCGGGCTTCGTTGGAACCGACAAGCCTTGCCGAGGTGACATAATCTTCCTCGCGCAACGAGAGCAGTTTCCCGCGCACTTCACGCGCCAACACACCCCAACTGATCAGCGACAGAATGATTGTGATAAAGAAATAGGTTTGGATGACGGGCCAATCCTGTGGCAATGCCGCTGACAGAGCCATCCATAACGGGATACTGGGAATGGAGAGGATAAACTCAATCATACGTTGAATCAGCATATCGGCAACGCCACCAAAGTAGCCAGAGATCCCCCCAATGATTAGCCCCAGAAGGAAGCTGATACTGACACCCAATAGGCCAATCGAGAGCGAGATGCGTCCCCCATAAATCGTGCGCGAGAAAATATCGCGTCCGAGTCGGTCTGTGCCAAAGAGAAAAATGGGCGCACCTTCGGTGGTAAACAGATGCATGTCGGTCTCAAACAGTCCCCACATTTCGTAGGGTTCGCCCGATGAAAAAAATTGGATAGGGATCGGTTCAGTGTCAAGTTCTTCGTAGACCATGCGAAAGGTCTTCATGTCCAAGGCTGACTCGACATCATAGATAAAGGGACGGTGTAGTTGCCCCTCATGAAAGATACGGATTTTAGAGGGCGGTGCATCCAGATAGCCGTCGCCCCGTGTCTGTGTGGTGTAGGGGCTGACAAATTCACAAAAGATAGCGGTGAGATAGAGTAGCCCCAGTACAACCAAGGCGACTTGGGCAAGATGATGCTTGCGAAATTTCCACCAGATCAACTGCCATTGTGTTGCCTGATAGTAGCGTTCTTTCTCCGCCTCCGTCATCTGGCGGTTCTTTCTTGGATTGGCCGTTTTTTGATCTGTTCTGGTTTCGTTCTCTGTCATGCGCCGACTCCCCCAAAGCGGATGCGTGGGTCCAGCCACACCAGCAGAATATCCGCAATCAATGTGCCGAAGATGGTCAACATGCTTAAAATCAAGGCAATGCTCCCCGCCAGATACATGTCCTGAAAGAGGACCGCCTGTAGCAGCACAGGTCCGGTTGTTTGCAAATTGAGGACAATCGACACCAGTACTTCGCCCCCTACAATTGACGGCAGAATCCAGCCAATCGTGCTAATAATGGGATTGACGGCGATACGTACTGGATAGCGGTAGAGAACTGCCTGCTCTGGCACACCCTTGGCGCGTGCTGTCACCACATATTGCTTTGGCAACTCATCGAGCAGGTTGCCGCGCATCACGCGGATTAAGCCCGCCGTCCCAGACATGCCGATGATGACAATGGGGAACCAGATGCGTTTGAGCATGTCCATGACTCGTGCCAAACTCCAAGGTGCGTCAATATATTCTGATGAGAAGAGACCGCCAACCGAAACATCAAAGGTTGAGAAGACAACCCACATCAACACCAGTGCCAGTAGAAAGCCGGGCACAGATAGACCGATGAAGCCGATAAAGGTGAAGAAGTAGTCAAAAAATGAATATTTGTGTGTGGCCGAATAGATGCCAATCGGAATGGAGACCAGAAAGATGAAGACCGTCGTCGCCAGTGAAATCCCCATTGTCAGTGGGACGCGCTCATAGAGAATTTCGCTGACAGGCTTGTTCCAGCTAAAAGAACGACCAAAGTCGCCTTCGAGCACAATGTTGGATATCCAGCGAAAGTACTGCTGATAGATCGGCAACCCCAGACCATACTGCCGTTTGAGTGCCTCGGCTTCGGCCTCGGTCACACGGACGCCCGATGCCTCCAAGTTGGCAATATAGGTCGTCAGATAGTCGCCGGGTGGCAGTTGGATGATGGCAAAAATCACAATGGAGATGAGAAAGAGGAGCGGGATCAACATCAAGAGTCTACCCACAATATATGACAGCATAGGTGTGAGCCTTTTGTGTGTGAATACTACAGCGGATTTGGGATGGGAACGGATTTTTACGTTATGTGAACCTAAATCCGTTCCCAATCTTTATCCGTTATTACAAAATCCTATTCCTCGATATACCACTGTTCCATGCTATACATGATCACAATGCCCAGTGTATCCACGATGCCCGTTGGCACGTTGTGGATTTTGCTGGTGACAAAGGTTGGATAGTGCGACTCCTCGACTGGGTTAAAGACCCATACATTGTCGTTGTGACTTTGGTAGATGTCTGCCAATGCCGCAGCACTTTCTTCTGTACCGATCAATGCAGTCTGGAAGCGGTTATGTGCCTCATAGAGTTCGACGATTTCCGCAGGTGGCTCCATGCCCTCTTCACCCTGTGTGGCAAACCATGTATTCCATGGACGACCCCACTGGTTGCCGGGCAGATAGTCATCCCAACCACCGCTCGGCCAGATATCCTCATGTGACCAGATGCCTGTAGCCTGAACTTCGTTGGCATTCAGACGTTGGTTGAGCAAGGCTCCATCCGTGACCTTCACAGACGTATTGACACCAACCTCTTTCCAATACTCAGCAATCAATTCACCCATTGGCACATGGTCCTGTGAATAAGGCGCCAACTCAAAGAGAATGCTAAACGCTTCGCCGCTTGGTGAGAGGCGGAAGCCATCATCGTCACGGTCGGTCATGCCCATTTCGTCCAGTAGTGCATTGGCTTTGTCCTGACTATACTCTGGGTTGGTGGTCTCGACAGGCAGCTTGGCAAATTGGTCCAGATAGAATGTCTTCAAAATTTCTGGACGGTTGATGGCAAAGTTGAGTGCCTGACGGAAACGCACGTCGCTGGTGACTTCCTGCCAAACTGGGTCGTCATAGGTCAAGACCAGTTTGTAATCCAGCGGTGTACGGTGCATTCGTGGCAACTGAACCTTGAGTGTGCCTTCTGCCTCGGCTTCGGCCATCAGTGGTAGGTTCTTGAGCGATGAACGTTCACCCATGTAGTCAAATTCACCCATCACAGCACGGGCAAACATGGTTTCACGATCCTGTACAACTTCCATGCGTACTGTGTCGATGTAAGGCAGTTGGTTGCCCGCACGATCTACTTTGAAGTAGTATGGATTGCGCTCATAGGTAAAGATACCAGAATCAGCCTTGGTCATCATCCACTGTTGCAGTGTTGGATGCCCCAGACCGCCTTCATTGGTGTGCTTCCACAGGTTGTTGCCGACAGAGCGATCATTGAAGAGGTTGTACCATTGACCCTCTTCGATTGACTCTTCTTCCATCAATGGTTGCAACTCTTCCAACGGTGTATAGTCAATGTGGAACTGGCTCATGTAATGCATGGGTTTGAGGAATGGTGCATAGCTGTGCCATCCCGCAATTGCCAACTGTGCTGGGAAGATACCATACGGTTCATCAAAAATAATCTTGAAGGTGTAATCATCCACAATCTCGATCACCATTGGCGTACCATCACCACGATTGCCTGCACGCAGCCAGCGTGGGAATGATGGCGTAATCTCTTCATTTAGCAGTACATCTTCATAGGCAAAGCGCACATCTTCGGTTGTGACAGGCACACCGTCTGACCATTTCAGCCCTTCACGTAGATAGATAGTATACTCGGTGCTATCTTCATTGACTTCCCAATCCTGCGCTACATTACCATGAATGCCCAAGTCATATTCAAACGCACCTGGTGCCCAAATCAGCGGCTCATTCATGCCGATATAGATGTGTGGATCGCCACCCGGTCCCTCTTGGGGCAAGCGCATCATGCCACCATAGACACCGATGTCTGGCTCAAACCCAACCACAAGCGAATCCGTATCTACCACATAGGGTGACAGCGGCAGTCGCTCGTCTATAGGTGGCAAATCACCCGCAGCGACCATGTCCGCCAATATCGGTGCTTCCCCATACTGACCATCACCAGCATCCGCCGCAGCATCATCACTGGCATCATCTGCCGCATCGTCACTTCCCGCATCCGTTGACTCTGCCGTATCCGCAGGTTCCTCGGCAGCAGGCGCATCCCCACCACCACAGGCACTCAGGACCAACGTTAACGTCAGTAGTACGCTGACCAACAGCCAGACATGCTGACCGCGTTTTGTCTTTGGTAACATGTAGTTTCTCCTTGGTATTGTCGAAAAAAATAAAGAATATTATCGAAACATCTTTCACTGAAAGATGGGATAATCAGTAGATAGGTAGGTCAGTATTCGGTAGGTCAGTAGGTCGGTAGGTCGGTACTGAGTCACCGAATACTGATCCACTGCCCCACCGATTACCGACACACCGATTACTGACCTACTAATTACACAGCCGAATACGCATCCACCAACTCCGCATCCTGCACATCGGCCCGATAGAGCCACGAGCCATCCTTGATATAGTGGACGGCAAAGGCGAGGCGGTCGCGGTCTTTGCTGTGGTTGGCATAGGATCCGTGAATGGTCATGCCGCTGAAGAAGACACCACTCCCCAGAGGGACCGTGAGTTTGTGGACATCCTCATTTTCAAGGCCGTCAATGTGGAAGGAGTACATCTTTTGTTCCCATTCACGCCCCTCGCGGTTGCGCATCAAATAAGTCTTTTCCCAACTGGCATGTTCGGCCTCATCTTCGTTGAGATGTGTGGAGCGTAGTTGTGTCTGATTGCTGCCGGGGACCACACAAAGTCCACCATTTTCGGCATCGGTATCACTAAGCGCAATCCAACAGGCCATCAACGTGTTGGGTTTGCTGGGCAGATAGTGTGTGTCTTGGTGGAGTGCAATCCCGGGTGTACCTACGTCGGTATCACCTGCGGCATCCTTGCGCAGATACATGGTCTGGACAATGCGTGGTGTGCCGTCCAAAATCTGTGACGCAACCCCGGCCACGTTGGGATGTTTGGCGATATAGGCCAGCTTGGGGTCAAACTTGTGGGTTTGTAAACCAGCTTGATAGTCATCCGGTTTGGGTTCTGACTGGTAATTGAGAAAGTGGGAAACCTCGTCCTCGCTCAATACATCGGGCACAACCAGAAATCCTTGCGCCTCAAATTGGTCGAGTTGGTCTTGTGTGAGTTGAATTGCGTTTTCCATGCAGATGCCTCCTTTGTATGCCACTGTGACCCCAATATCTAACAGATAAGCAGTTATGATTGGGCTATGGCATATGAGCATAGCATAGGCAGAAAAAGGTGTCAAACAGCAAAAAAATAGCGGATATGCAGTCTTCCTGGAAGGGGTGAGGAATGTCCTGGTATGACTCAATCATTATCACCCCTTCCAGGAAGATTTTCATGTATGGCATACGCTACGGAGGATGAACGTCATTCGGACTGTCGTCCGACGCTCAGGTTGGCAACCTGAGATACTTTCAGGGCAGTGTCTTGAAGCAATTTAATCTATGGAATGACCTTATTCCAGCACCGCCGTGAACGGCCAGTGCTACATAACGACGACCCTTGAAAGGGTCTGATATGCCCATCCAGCCTCATTCGATGACGCCTCATTCAATAAGGTATCTGTTTGACTAGACCTGCGGTTTTAACCCTAAGCGGGTTGTACCAATTGAGTTGACTTATACCCCCAACAGCTGATCCATCAACCCCCGCTGGCTACGCAAATCACTAGGCGTCCCATCATACTCGATCCGCCCCTTACTCATCACATAGACGCGATCTGCTGTCTCCAATGCCATTGCCAAATTCTGTTCGACCAGCAAAATCGATAGCCCGCTGGCTTTCAGTTCTTGGATAACGCGTCCAATCTCGGCCACAATCAGCGGAGCCAAGCCCTCGGATGGTTCATCGAGCAGCAGCAGCGCTGGGTTGGTCATCAATGCACGGGCGATTGCCAACATCTGTTGCTCACCACCGCTCAACTGGTTGCCATAGTTTTTGAGACGATTCTGTAAATTGGGGAAGAGCGACATCATCCTGTCAAAGGTCCACTCACCCGCTTTGGCCGCAATCGTCAGATTTTCACGCACGGTCAATGTTGGGAAGATGCCACGCCCTTGAGGGACTAACCCGACACCACGCTGTGCAATCTGATGAGGTGGTTTGCCCGCCATATTGTCACCATGCAGCAATATCTCGCCTCGGCGTGGTGGCGAAAAGCCGATGATTGAACTAATTGTAGTCGTCTTGCCGACGCCATTGCGCCCTAGCAGAGCCACCGCCTCACCCTCATTCACTGAGAGTGTGACGCCCTGCAAAATGTGGCTTTCGCCGTAGTATGTGTGTATATCGTTTACTGTTAGCATATGTTAATTCTTGTTTCTATAGATTTGGTTTGAACGAAATCAACTGTCAACTGTCAACTATCAACTGCCAACTGCTCACTGATCCAATCATCCACCGCCTTCTCCGTTGAGCTAAAATTCGCACCAATCAGTGTAATTGGCTTATTCTCCAACAGATACGGCTCATAATACTTCTTGTCGTGAATCTGATCCATCGCCTCTTGCGCAGTCTTGTTTATTTTGAATTCAAACAAATAAATATGGTTATCAAGGTTAATCACAGTATCAATCCGCCCTTCACTGGTCTGTACTTCCGCATCAATCGGCTCACCCATCAAACTTAACGCTAAATAAAGAATCGACTGATAATACTTTTCATAGGGCAAATGCAGATCATACTGAATGCTGGCAAAAAACACCTTCAATGTGCGGAAAAACTGCTCAAGATCATCCGCATGCAGTGCGTTCATTAGCTTCAAGACATTGCTACCACTACGCCCTTTTTTGAGATTGCTAAACTTATTGAGCAGATGTCTAAGAAAGGCCGTTTTGACTTCATGGTTGGGGTAGCCTAGCTCAAACTGCGGCATTCGTCTGGTGGAGTTTGGTGCGAGACCCTTCAGAGTGAGATACCCCGTCTGGAAAAGCAATGGCACAATATCGAGGTCATCGACATCATAGGTTTCAAAATCTGCTTTCATGAGGGTCAGATTGTTGAGTTCTTCAATTGGATAGTTTCGTTTGTGAATCAACTCAATCAAAAATGTGGGTGTGCCACTTTCAAACCAATAGTTATCAAACTCTTTTTCTGTAAACAACTGCACGGTTGAAAACGGATTATAGACATTTTCTGCATTTGGTGCAAAGCAGAAGCCATTGTACCAATAGCGGATTTCTTCCATTAATTCATCCTCTGTCATGTCCTCCTGTGCTGCAAATTCGCGTATGTGGTCTGCAAAATTGTCACGGATTTCCTGAATGGTCAAACCGAGCATGGTCGCGAACTGGTTCCGTAATGTCAAATCGCGTAGATGATTTAGCTCTGAGAAGATACTCACCTTGGTGAATTTGCTGATACCTGTGATGAGAACAAAGCGGATATCAGCATCCATTGCTTTAATCACGCTATAGAATGCCTTCATCACGCGTCGGATTTTGTGAACTTCGGCCACATTCTCTAGGTTGTCGATGATTGGTGCGTCATATTCATCAATTAGAATGACAACTCGGTTGTTGTCAGGGTGATTCTTACGCAGTTGCTCAATCAACTCAATAAACTTACGGTTATAGGCATCCTCTTCGTCCAAGGTAATGCCATACTTGGTGGCAATTTTTGTGAGATTCTTGTCAATGACATCCTTCAACGCCACCGCCGTTTCAACCCGCTCTTCACTAAAATCAATCCGAATCACAGGGTAATTTTCCCATTGATAATCACTCTGCGCCAACCATAGGTCTTCAAATAGCTCCTTATTGCCCTGAAAAATCTCATCCAGCGTGGACACCAGCAGACTCTTCCCAAAGCGCCGTGGACGCGAGATAAAATAAACGCCACCTAACTCTTTGATCAGTTCATAGATATAAGGGGTCTTATCTACATAAAGATACCCGCCCTCAATCAAACGGCGGAATGTCGGTGTGCTTGGATGTATTGGCGTTGCCATCATGCCCTCCTTCAACAGAATCAATCTCACTATGTCACCGCAGAATCCATACAGAACATACAGCCTACATTATATCATAGAAATGAGTAGGCGGCAGGTTGCAAGTGGCAAGCGGCAGGTTGCAAGCGCAACCATAGGATTGAAATCCCATGCTGATAGGCAAAGCCTGCTGAATCAGGCTCACACCAGAGCAACCATAGGATTGAAATCCCATGCTGATAGGCAAAGCCTGCTGAATCAGGCTCACAGCAGAGTCCGCTTTAGCGTACTTTCCATAACGGACGCCGAATTCATTCGATGGATGCTATCCGCTCAATATCCTCCTCCGTCAACGCCGCAATATGCTCCAATATCATGCGATGCACAAAGACATAGCCACCGCCAACTTTATGCAGAAAGAGCCGTTCCGCTGCATAATCAAGAAAATGAGCGTAGTTCCAAGGAACGAATTTTTGATAGTAGAGTAATATTCGTAAAATAAGATGTTTAAGTGGTGCCATCAAAATAGGATCGCCTTCTCCAATCACACCAAAAATCAATCCAAAAATCAAACCTCCAAGCAATCCAAAGAACAGTCCAAAAATCAACCCAAAAATCAGTCCACCACTTATCCCAATAAGCATCCCAAAAGTTAGCCCAAAAATTAGTCCATATCGAAGCAATTTCCAAATCCCTTGGTTAGGTTGCGTTTTCATTTTTGCTTCGGCAGTACGACTTTCTCCAAGTAGTCCGACAAGTAATCCAACAAGTAATCCAAAACTCAACCCTCCACTCATTCCAAAAACTAACCCGATAATCAGCCCCCCACTCAACCCAACAATTAGTCCTCCGCCCAGTCCTTGTCGCCAAGAGGTCTTGATTTCTTGCCAAGATTTCAAGTCATTCAATCCGAAAATCAATCCAAAAATTGGTCCAATAATTAGTCCACCGCTCACTCCTCCAATTAGCCCCCCCTTCACCACCCCGATCGTCCCTCCGATTAATCCACCACTCAATCCTCCAATCAACCCATTTTCAATCGAGAAGTTGAGTTCTTCACGTGCATCAATCTTCTCACTCACCCCAGAAATCAGCCCGACAAGCAGACCAAAAATCAGTCCTATACTCAGTCCTGCGCTCGAACCAAAAATTAATCCTATACTTGGTCCTACACCTAACCCAAAAATTAACCCTACACTCAGTCCTACACTCAATCGATATACATTCACCAAGGCGCTGCTCCCCAGCCAATTGGGCTGGAGACGTTCGATGAGGAAGATCGTTTGACTCCGTTCAGTCATCTTGCTTGCCAACCATTGGAGCCAATGGAGAGTATTGTAAGGGGTGTATTTGTGTTGAAGTCCACGATGCTGGAACATACGCTGGATGTAGCGATCCAAAAGTCTTTGGGTGGGACGACGACTGGCGTTGTCTCCCTGATTGCTATCACCTTGCAATGCCAAAGTTATCACACTCAACATGAGCGGTGTTTGGGCAAGACTACGTAAATCATTATCATTCTTTAGCACCTGTGCTATTGTTTGTTCGTACGGTCCCAAATCTGCGATATATTGATCAATCTGGTTTTGGGTCAACGGTCGAATTATGACAGCTCCTTGCAGTTGCAATTTGCCTGTCAGCGATTCATACTCCGCAATACGGCTACATACAACCATGCCTACCATATGATTGTGATGAAATTCATTAATGGTGGTCACACATTCATTTCGTCGAGCCTCATCTACTTCATCCAGCCCGTCGAGCAGTAGTAGCAACTCGTCGTTCTCTATCCATTCCTGTGATACCTTCTTTGGCATTTGGTAGCGCTGGTTCAACTCCTCGATGAGCCAATCGGCCAGTGATTGACCTGACTGCCATGAAGAGAGGTTAAAAACAACAGGGGTGGGATATGTTGGGTCGGCAGATGCACGTGTCAGTAACGATTCAGCAAGCATTAATAATGAAGTTGTTTTGCCTGAGCCAGGGGCACCTAAAATCAGCATTAGTTTTCCTATATCATCATATATGCCAATGAGTTGCTTGCGTTCATCAATCTCGTAATCGGGTCTGTCTAGCTGTTGCAAAACGAGGTCCCAAGGGCGGTTGTCAACTGCATCAGGTTGGATAGCTAGGTTCAAGCGTATACGTACTTCGTTAAATAGAGAATTTCTGAGGACGCCATCAACCCAGAACTTATAGACTACTTGGCGCAAGACGGCATGGTTTTTTTGATTTCTTACATTTTTTGGGTCGCGGGCGATCTGGGTTATATTTCCATTAATGTCTTTCTGAAACCCATAGTGAATTGTACCTGAGTTCCAACTGTCAAACTCATTAGGCCATTTTGTGAATGTGTCATATTGAACTCTATCGAGATTCGTCCCTTCAAGATTTGCCCCTCGAAGACTCGCCCCTTCAAGATTTGCCTCTTCAAGATTCGCCCCTCGAAGACTCGCCCCTTCAAGATTCGCCTCTTCAAGATTCGCCCCTCGAAGATTCGCCTCTTCAAGATTTGCCCCTCGAAGACTCGCCCCTTTAAGATTCGCCTCTTCAAGGTTTGCCCCTCGAAGATTCGCCCTTTCAGAATAAGCCTTTTCAAGATTTGCCCCGTTAAGATTCGCATGCTCAAGATTTGCTTTTTCAAGGTATGAATCCTTAAAGTTAGCCTGATAGAGAATCGCTCCCTTAAAATTCGCCTTATAAAACCTGTTGTTTTCAAAATTAGCTTTAGGTAATGTGTTTAGTAAATCAATACTTTTTGCATCGATCATCTCTTGTATAAATGTTTTCATTTGATTATTTAATACAAAGTCAGGCCAATGCATATCTAAATCTGATGTGTCGGCATAAAGGAAAAGATATTCCATTATAGAACGGTGGGCAAATTTATAGTTACCTTCGGCATCACGATTCAATAGAGATCGCCCGGTGATTTGCCAGTCCTGTAAGGGTATATCCCAAATTTTTGCTAACTGAGTCAACCCCTGATATGGAATCCGCTCCGAACCCCGCTTCTGAAGGTTCAAATACAGGTCCACCGCCAGACGCTCTGAAAACTTTCGTAGAAGTTCGGGGTCTACCCACCAACTTTCACGTTGTAACCATGCTTCGATCAACGCCTCATACAGTTCAAAAGTATAGTTGACTGATATATTATCGTCTGCCAACAAATCAGGGATGAAGGCTAACAACATGGGGCGAGCACTCAGTTGGGGAACTTTTCTCACTAGCTGCCAAGCTTTGTGTTGTGTCCGCCACTGCCAGAGTGGATAGCGTTTACGGAGATATTGCCGTACTTGAGCATCAGTTAGAGGAACGAGATAAAGCCTTTGAAATTTGTAGTCACGTTCTTGACCTCCACTTCGTGGTCCTACACGTATAATCCCTGTAGAGACGGGTATTTCTTCGTCTGCTGTGAAAAATTGAGTACGACAGGTTATGATGACATGGGAAAAATCATTACAAAGTTCCATGATTTCAAGTAGTCGCGATTTGTGATCGTCTCTCGCTTTGGTATTCTCGTCAAAAGCATCTAGAAACAATACCGTGTTATTTTTATTCTCAACAGCTTTAATATTTGCCTCTATACCCTCCACCCCTAACGGAACAAGTGCTATTCTGCGTCGTTGATTGGCTCCTCGTCTTTGGTTGTATAGATAATAATTGAGTAATAGCGAGGTCTTACCCATCCCTGAACCACCAAGAATAATCATGTGGTTGAATCCGCTTTTTCTACTCAAAAACCGATCAATAGCCTCAAACGTCTTGCCTTCTAAGGGGAATGTGGTGTCAAGGTCTTCCTCGTCGTAATCTGCATATGTAGGGTCTACACTCGAACAGTTAGGGCGTACATAATACCGTGTACTCAAGTTGTCCATATCACGAAAGAAGGAAGTTTGCCCAAATTCGCGATCCAGCAGACGTTTCTCCTTTCGCTCTTTCCAAATCGGATAGACAGCAGCCCAGACTTGGGACCATGTAGCAAGTGCCGCCAGAAATACGCCTAAAATTGTAAAAATCTGCCCCGCAATTGACATTACCCAAAAAACTTTTAAAAATTCCAGAATTGTCTCAATCATATACCAATCTTTCTGCACACTATCGGCCATCGGCTACAAACTCGCCCCCAAATAAATCTCCCTTACCATCGGATCACCCCGCACCTCATCTGGCGTCCCTGTCGCAACCACCTCGCCATAATGCAACACACTCACACGGTCGGCAATGCTAAAAATCACGTCCATGTCATGCTCGACAATCATCATCGTCAATGTGCGCGGTAGTCCTTGGATGAGTGCCACCATGTCGTTGGTTTCGGCGGGGGACATGCCAGCGGTCGGTTCGTCGAGCAGGAGCATTTTGGGTTCAACGGCCAGTGCTAGGGCAATCTCCAAGGCGCGCTGCTGTCCATAGGCCAACTCGCTGACCTTGCGCTCGGCTTCAGCACTGAGGCCAACCTGTTCTAGCAATGCGGCCACACGCTCGTTGAGTTCAGTGTAGCGTGTCACGGCACGGAACCAGTGGTTTGTGATGCCCATACGGTGTTGGACGGCGAGACGCACATTCTCCTGTACGGTCATGCCCAAGAATAGGTTGTTGCGCTGGAAGGTGCGGCCAATGCCCAAGTTGGCGCATTCCTCAACAGCCAGATGGGTGCTGTCGTGGTTGTCGAATGTCACGCTTCCCGATGTCACAGGCAGTTCCCCCGCGATCAGGTTGAAGAAAGTACTTTTGCCCGCACCGTTGGGACCGATGACGGCATAGCGTTCGCCTTGCTCCACCGAGAGTGATACGTCATTGACGGCATGAATTCCGCCAAAATGTTTGGTGAGGTTGGTGACAGTCAGGTGGCTCATGCTTCACCTCCGGTGTTGTTGCTTTCTATTTGTGGTTGCGTGCGTTGTTTGAAGACGCCAAGGATGCCGTTGGGTGCAAAGAGGACAAAGAGGATAAAGATGACGCCCTCAACCGTCTGCCAGCGTTCGATGTAGCTGCTGATCACCAGCGGGAACATCTTGACCACGCCCGCCCCCAACAGTGAACCTGCCAGTGTGCCGCTACCACCAATGATGAGCGCAATCATAGCTTCGCCAGAGGTGGTCAGTGCCAATGTCTCCGGCGTGGCGTTCTTGAAGAAGTGGGCAGAGAGTAGGCCAGCCACGCCAGCAAATGCGCCTGCAATCACAAAGGCACGGAGCTTGAACTGAAATGTGTTGTAGCCCAACGCCTTCATGCGCCCTTCGTTTTCACGGATGCCTTGTAGCGTCCACCCAAAGGGGCTGTTGACAATCTGCCGCAGGATAAACCAGACAATGACGGCTAGGACCAACGCAAGATAGTAGAAGTCGGCACGGAAGGGGCTAAACTCGTAGCTGAGTGGCCCGATGCCCACGACGATATTTTGCACACCGCTCATGCCATCGCTGCCGCCCGTCACCGATGACCAGCGACTGGCAACGCTAAAGAGCATCTGCGCTGCCGCCAGCGTGATCATCAAAAAGTAGATGCCGCTGGTGCGGATGGCAAAGTAGCCGATGATCAACGCAAAGAGGGAGGCCACGATGATGGCAGCGGGCATGGTGACAAGTAGGTTGCCTGTGAGATCAAAGGCGCGCACATTGTTGCTGGCGATAAAGGCGGCGGTGTAGGCCCCCAAGCCAAAGAAGGCGGCATGACCAAAGGAGGGTAGTCCGGTGTAGCCCAACAGCAGGTCGAGGCTCATGGCAAAGATAGCAAAGATGATGACCTCGGTCATGAGGCTGCGATAGTAGGATTTGACAAACTGTGGATAGAGAAGACCCATGATGATGACAACGATGGCGACTAGCAACGTGTTGCGGTTGAGCCAGCCACGCAGTCCCGCGAAGATACTCTGCATCAGTGCGCCCCCTCCAAGCCAAAGAGTCCTGATGGACGAATGAGAAGAACGACGGCCATCACCGCAAAGATGATAAAGAGCGAGAATTGCGGGATCAACGCTTTACCAAAGGTATCGGCCAAGCCAATGATGACCGCCCCCCAAAAGGCTCCCTTGAGTGTCCCCAAGCCACCGAGTACAACGACCACCATTGTCAGAATCAGAATCTCAAAGTCAAGCCCGATATAGACCGAAAAAATGGGTGCGCCGATGACACCTGCCAGTGCTGCCAGCATCGTGCCAAAGACAAAGATGCCTGTGAATACACGGTCAATGTTGATGCCTAGCCCACTGACCATTGCGGCATCGGAGACGCCTGCACGGACAATCGCACCGATGCGTGTGCGCTCCAAAAAGAGCCAGAGCAGGATGGCGAGGATGATGCCAAACGCGATCAGCGATAGACGATAGATGGGGAATTGCACACCAAAGATGGGCATGGTTCCACCCAGTAGCTCCGGCGGGTCAATCGCCAGCGGTGTCGCTCCCCATGTCCATTCCATAAAGTCTGCTAGAATGATGGCTATCCCAAAGGTGAGCAGCACCTGTTTGAGATGGCTATCTTCGCCATAAAAGCGGCGCAACAGAAACCGTTCAATCAACACGCCCAATGCACCGACCGCCAGCGGTGCAACCAACAACGCCAACCAAAAGCTCCCCAACTGATTGACCATCGAGTAGCCAATGTAGCTACCAATCAGATAAAACGCCCCGTGTGTCAAGTTGATCACATTCATCTGCCCAAAGATCAACGACAGCCCCGCCGCCATGATAAAGAGCAACATGCTGCTCACCAACCCATTGAGAAATTGAAGTAATATGTTTTCCATAGTATTCAGTTGATAGTTGATAGTTGACAGTTGTCGCGATACACACTATCAACTGTCAACTATCAACTGCTTATCCCATTGAATCGTCGCCTGGGTCAACAATCTCGCCCATATTTTCGATGGCTGCGTTGTGGAGTGCGCCATCTTCTGTGCGCACAACTTGGCGCAGATACCATTCTTGACGTGGATTTTGTGTGGCTTCATCCAGTGTGAATGGCCCACGTGGGCTGTTGAATGAGATGCCCGCCAATGCCTCGACCATCTTGTCAACATCGCTGACATCACCTTCTGTGCGTGTGATCATCTCAGCAATGACACGACCCGCATCGTACCCTTGTACAGCAAAGCTGCTGGGCGAGATGCTATGTTGGGCTTCATAGGCTTCGATAAAGGTGTTGTTCTCTGGAATGTCATTGACATAGGCCCATAGCCATGAACCGATGATACCCTCAGCGTCATCGCCCAAAATTGGCAGAACATCCTCCGAAGTCTGTGCATTGTTGGTGTACATGGACAACTGCTCCATCAGACCGAATTCAACGGCTGATTTGAAGAAGGACAGGCCATTGCCACCGGGCACAAAGATATAGAAGAAGTCCGCCTCAGTCGATGCCAAGTCAGCAATCAGTGGTGCTGGGTCGCCGATGGCTGGGAAGGGGGCCAGAATCGTTTTCACGACTTCGCCACCCGCCTCGGTAAAGTGATGGACAAAGGAGTCACGCTCATTGTGTCCTGCTGTATAGTCCGAGACAATCAATGCACCTTTCTTGCCTGCATTTTCGGGCAGCCAAGAGGCAATCTTGGCACTCATCATCCAATTGCTAAACGAGACACGCCAGATATAGGGCGACTTGAGTCCGCGTGAAATTGGATTCGCTCCCGCATTAGAGACAACGAGCAGCTTTTTGACCTCCGCAAAATAATCACGCACACCCATCAACACACCTGAACTGACGATACCTGAGACCAGATCAACCTCGTCCTGCTCCACCAACTTGCGCGCTTTTTGCAACGCCACCTCTGGATTGCCCTCTGAGTCCTCAATCACATACTCGATGGGGCGACCTGCGACCTCGCCACCCATATCGCCATCCAGATAGAGTTGTGTGCCGCGTTGCAACTCACTGCCATACACCGCAAAGTTGCCACTGTTCGGTACAAGCAAGCCAATCTTAATCGGGTCGCTTGAAGCACCGCCACCACTAGCCGCTGGCGCACCCGCTGGTGCAGGCGGCGCACATCCAGCCAACCCAACGGGCAATGTTGCTGCAACACCCATCGCACCCGCTGTCTTCAAAAAGTTGCGTCGATTAAACGTATAGATTTTCTTTGACATGTTTGTTTTCTCCGTCAATTTATGGTTGAAGTGTTGAAAAGTTGAAGGGTTGAAAGGTTGGAAGGTTGAAGGGTTGAAAGGTGGAAGAGTTGAAAGGTTGAAAAGTTGAAGTATATTTTTGCCACCTGCCCCTTGCGACCTGCAACCTGTCCCCGCAACTTTTTATATTT
>JBCCFC010000127.1:0-16439 GCA_039029935.1 Chloroflexota bacterium | reverse complement strand
CCTATTTACATAATTATTCTTAGTTTACTTTTTTTCAACCCTTTCGTCAATCTCTTCTATCATTGCCTTTTGGATAACTCAATAAATCTCATTGTGTTCCAATCGTGCTGTGCTATATATGCTCTCCGACAAACTGCTAGAGCAACTATTCCAGAACCCCGGCTGTATTGGTTTTCATCTTTGTGGGGCTTACCAACGCAATCGAGCACGGCGTTATGGCCTGATAGACGAAGCGGAACAACCTGATCAGGAAAATGTAGACCTGATACAGGCTGCCAACGAAAAAATTAGCGCGCGGATGATACATTCGTAACAACTAGAAAAGAGGCAAAATGAAACACATAAACTACAAGCAGCCCTTTTACTTATTGCCCAACCGTGTCTGGCGGACCTACCAAGGTGGCAGGGTTCTGGACCAGATGCAGGGCAAACCAGCCCCGGCTGACAGTCACTTCCCCGAAGACTGGGTTGGATCGGCCACCCGTGCGGCCAATCCAGGTCGGGAACACCTGACCGACGAAGGCATTGGTATGGCTCAGACGACCAGTGGTGAAACCTTTACGATGGCTGAGTTGTACACTACCTCGCCGGAGGAGGCACTGGGGGCTGCTCACGTGGCTGCCTACGGGTCACAACCATACCTTCTCGTAAAGTTGCTGGATTCTGCCATGCGGTTGCACATCCAGGCACACCCAAGTGTGGCTTGGTCGCAGCAGCATCTTGGTGCAAACAGTGGTAAGACCGAGGCGTGGTGGATTCTAAACACGCGCACGGACGACGCCTATGTACTGGTCGGATTCCAGCACCCACCTTCGGTAGCCGAATGGCGGCGCATCGTGGATGAGCAAGACCTTGAGGCGATGTTGGCTTGCTTCGAGCGGATTCCGGTTTCGCCTGGCGAGGTCTTGCTGATTGAGGGCGGTGTCCCCCATGCAATCGGTCCGGGCATCACGATGGTCGAAATCCAAGAGCCAACCGATTATGTGGTGCGCTGTGAGTACGCACACGGCGGTCTGGAACTTCCTGAGTCCGCCCGAACGATGGGGCTAGGACTGGACCGTGTGCTTGACCTCTTCGACTATACCAAGGTCCACGCCAATGAGGTGAAGACACGCTTTGGCCCACAACGGCATTCGATTTCTGAATCGCCCGGCGGAACCGAAGAAGCACTGCTGGCAGCACCGCAAACAGACCGCTTGGAGGCACGTCGCCTGTCGGTTTCAGGGACGATGGAGCTGCATTTCGATGGCCGATTCTCGATCTTGATCGTACTCGACGGTTCAGGTAGCCTCGAAGCCAACGGCATCACGTTGCCGTTGCAGCCCTGGTCGCGTGTCTTCCTGCCCGTCGCCATTGATTCGGCCACGCTATCGGGTTCCATGACCCTCGCTCGCTGCCTGCCGCCCAAACCGTGAAGTGGCCTAATTCGAGGCAGGATTTTACAATTCATTTACAAAATTCGTATCACCACCCATGCCTCGCGCCTCTATTGAGATAGATACAGAAAAAAGCAACATGAAATCAAACTGAATTTTGAAAGAAAAAGACTTGATTGTCAAACAGTCAAGCAAAACCGAACCAAACGCTTAACAAACATCTATCGAGGAGGCGAATCGCCAAATGAACACAAAATTTGTAAGGGCGACCATTTTTGTCACCATTTTCGTCCTGATGACAATACCGCTAGCGGGGTCATCATCGGGCAATATCAACAACCGCTTCATCACAGGTATCCCTGTCATTGACAACTACATTTGTGGATTTGGCATCTTTGCCCAAAGCAACGACGTGCCGATTAACTTGGGAGCGGTGACACACACAGCAGTTCAGTCAGGCAACTGGTCGGACACGGCAACATGGGGTGGCTCACTGCCCAATGAGGGCGCCATTGTCTCCATTCCACAGGGCATCGTCGTCATGGTTGACGCCGTGTTCACGACCAAAGTGAAGCTAATCACCATTGATGGCGAACTCCAATTTGCCAATACCGTCAACACCGAATTGTGGGTGGACACGTTGGTGAGCAATGCAACGGGACGGCTCGAAATCGGTACAGCCGCCAGCCCCATTACCGCCAGTGTCACGGCCAAGGTTGTCTTTGCCGATTTTGGTGCGATTGACCGCACAGTGGATACAGCGCAGTTAAGCCGAGGCGCGGTACTGCATGGTCAAACCGAAATGTATGGTACGGAGAAGACAAGCTGGACCACGTTGGCGACACAGCCAGCGGCGGGTGCAACACAATTGCTGTTGAGTACAACGCCTATTGGTTGGCAGGTGGGCGATGAGTTGGTCGTTGCTGCCACCGACCCCAAAGACCCCACAAGCGATGAAGTTGTGCGCATCGCCGCCATCAACGGCACAACCGTCACACTGGATGCCGCACTCCAAAAGGACCACATCGCCTTTGCCGCCGACTTGGATGTGCATGTGGCAAACATCAGCCGCAACATTGAGTTCTCGTCGGAGAATGCAGCGATTGCCCATCGTGGACACATCATGTTTATGCACACGCATGATGTCAGTATCAACTACGCCCGTTTCTATCAACTAGGCCGCACCAACAAGCGTATCCCGCTGGATGATTTCACATGGCCGCAATTGGACGACGCGCCCCCTATGGCACTTGAAGGGGACAACATTCGTGGTCGCTACTCAATCCACTTCCATCGCGGCGGCACAGATGCCAACGCAACACCCGCAAAGGTTCTGGGCAGTGTTGTCGTAGATGACCCCGGTTGGGCCTATGTCAATCACTCAGGCAACGTAGACTTTATCTCCAATGTCTCCTACAACGTTGTGGGTGGGGCGTTCCAGACCGAAGCGGGCGATGAAATTGGCTCGTTTATCAACAACATTGCCCTGCGCACGGTCAACCCAGACTATCCATTGGTCTCTGGAGCCGAGCTGGTGGTCGATATTCGTGAAGACCGACAGGATTTTGCCTTCCAAGGGGATGGCTTCTGGCTACATGGCGGTGGTCCTCGCATCGAAGGGAATGTTGTCTCTGGTGCATCAGGCCATGCCTACATCTACTGGCCGGAAGGCTTGATTGAGGCTGACAGAGGCGCGACGCGTGTACACCCGTCAGCACTACCAAATGGACATCTGTTAGATAGCTCGATTCAAGCGGTCGATGTATGGTGGATGCCCGTTTCTTCGTTCAAAAACAACACGGGCTATGCTTCAACCAAGGGGCTGGTTTTCTATTATCTCCATGCCTCATTCCTTGGTGGCAATATAACCGAAGCATACTTTGATCAGATACACTCGACCTTTGAAAATACAACCCTGTGGGGGATGCGTCGGGTGGCGATGGACTTCAACTTTGCCGAGAACATGACCTTTATCAACACCCGTATCGTCGGCAACGGCGACCCCAACAGCCTTGCGGTTGATGCCAATCACTTCCATAATATGGATGACTACCGCTTTGAGAATCTGACGATTGAAGGCTTTGGTGTTGGTATGGATGTGCCAAGCCAGGGCAACATCGTGATTGAGGGGGGCACATTTAGCAATCTGGTGGACTTCCGTATCCGCAACCCACAAAAGGCGTCACGCACACTGGCCTTTAACAACATCACATTTGGCACGTCATCGGCGTTTAGCGGTAGTCCACGAACCAACTTCCAGATGGACCCGGATTTTACATTCATGGGCGAGGTTCAGGATGATGTGGGTAATGATGATGGTGATAAAGACCCCCTTTTCTTCCTGCAACCAGACCGCATCACGCTCAACTTTGCGCCGTACAATGGACAAGGCTTGTTCTATGATGAGCAGAGACCCGACTTTATCCCCATGACCGCTGAAAACGTGACCTCTGCTGAGGGTGCGGAGCCCGTTCCGAGCCAATATCTTGACAAGACAAACCAGCAACTTCTTACAGCATATGGTCTTTCGTTTGGTGGCGCACTCTTGCCCGGCGATGCAACAGCCGTCACAGGCATCGTTGGCGGCCAAGTTGGAACCGCAGCCTCAGCACCAACAACCTTCCCAGAGGAAGCGGGTGAGAGTGGTGAAGGAGAAGACACGGAAGAGGGTGATGAAGGTGATGACGCCGAAGAAAGTGATGAAGGTGATGACACCGAACAAGGTGCTGACGAAGGCGATGATGCCGAAGAGGGTGCTGAGAATGATGACGCCGAGGAGGGTGCTGAGGGCAACGATAGCGAAGAAGATGTTGAGGATACAAGCCCCAATGATGGTGCGGACAACGCCTCTGGAACGAATCAATTCCCGGCCAATGCCAAAATCCTTCTGCTAGGTGATTCAAGAGTCGAGGGTGAGCGGCCTTTCTTTGAGAGCTATCGGTACGAGCTTTGGAAAAACTTGATTGACAATGGCTGGACATTCGACTTTGTGGGCATGAACACAGACGAGACATCCTATGCCACCTATCAAGGTCAATCATTTGACGGCGACCATCAAGGTGGAGGCGGTGCAACTACAGACGATTTACTTGTCGATATTGATGATGTACTTGCCAGCGTCGGTACACCCAATATCGCACTCATCGGGATCGGTGGGAACGACTTGCTGAACGGCGCCCAGAGTACTGAAGCGATTGCCAGTGTCGTCAGCAACATCAGTCAACTGATCGGTAGGCTGCAAACAAGCAACGCCAACATCACGATTTTTATCGAGCAGATTGCGCCAGGACGCTCTGATTTTATGTCAGCCGAGCTTCAAGCCGCTTTTGACGAGTTCAACATGGGCATCGCAACATTGGCAAGTCAACAGAGAAGCAACACACCGAGCGTTATCGTAGTAGACATAGCAACAGGCTGGAGTGATTCATACATGGCCGACGAGGTGCATTACAACGAGGCCGGTGCGAAAGCCGTTGCCGACCGCTATGATGCTGCAATGGATGCCTTCTACAGCGGTACAGGTCAGCCGGGTGATGGCAATAGCGGTGATGGCAGTAGCGATGATAGCAATAGCGATGATGCCAGTAGCGATGATGCCAGTGAGAGTAATCCCGAAAGCGACGACGCTAATGATACTGACGAAGGCGAGGATACCGACACAGGTACTGATGAAGGTGAAGACATTGATGCTGGTACTGATGAAGGCGAAGACACCGATACAGGTGCTGACGAAAGTGAGGGCGCTGACGCCGGTACTGACGAAGGTGAAGACTCCGATGCCGGTACTGATGAAGATGAGGAAACCAACACAGGTGCGGACGAAGGTGAAGACTCCGAAACGGGTGCTGATGAAGGTGAAGACTCCGACACAGGTGCTGATGAAGGCGAAGACTCCGACACAGGTGCTGACACCGAGGAAGGTAATGACGAAGGTGCTGATGAAAGCCCCTCGTATGTTGATACCAACGGCAACTGGTTCTGGTTCCACATTGTGGCACAGACACTCAACATTGAAGCCAATACGATGTGGGCTACAGTCGTCGAGGGGCAAAGTTTAGCCGAGCTAGCCGAGGAGGAAGGCAGCAATGCCCAAGCATTGATTGATGCCATTGTTGCTGCTGAAACGGGCATGGTCGAGTCGGCAGTGGCTGCGGGGATGCTCACGCAAGAAACCGCCGATGAATGGTTAGAGGGGCTGAACGCAGCGGCAACCGAAATGGTCAATGCAAGGTTTAGCGTCAGCAATGAGTCTGAGGCAACGGATGAAACAGGTGAGGCTGTTGTGCCAGACACAGCCGCATCTCGCCGTCCATTCAATATCAACCAAGTGTCTACGGTCTCACCGGATGCCTCACCGGAGACGACGCCTGTTGAGGCACCAGCAGTGGATACACCCGGGGCGAATGAGCCAGGGGATGGCAACGGCAGTACGACGCACACCGTGTTCCTGCCAGTGGTTACACGTTAGATAGTCTGTAGCAATATCCCAAAAATGAAAAAGCTTTCAGCTATTCAGCCGTCAGCTTTCAGCAAGAACCGAACCGTGTCCCTTCGCTGATTTTATACTTTCCTACGCAATAAAAAAGGGCAATCTAAAAATAGAGTCGGCGTACAATATGAACACCGACTCTTTTTTATGTAAAATACTTATATTACTTCTGCACAAAATCTTTCAGCGGCATGACGGTTACATGCTCACCCAACGGATACTGACGATCCCCTGGATAAACGACAAACAGGTGGTCTAATCCCAAATCGCTCAATGCATTCTTCATCGACGGTGTTAATTTCGGCGCATCCATCCGTTTACACTCAATCCCCAACAACTTGCCATCTTTCTGGAGCAGCAAATCCAACTCTGCACCGCTGTGGGTCGCCCAGAAATAAGCGGCATCCGGTCGTGTGGCTTTGATACACTCTTCAATGACATATCCCTCCCACGACGCACCTAATTTTGGGTTGGTCACAAGGTCTAGTTCGGACTGGATACCCAACAGGTTATGCAGCAGACCGCTGTCTCGAAAATAGACTTTGGGCGACTTCACCTGTCGCTTCTTCAAGTTTGCGTGCCAGGGCTGCAATTGGCGCATCATAAACAGCCCTTCCAAAATATCCAAGTAACGTCGCACCTCTTTCTGACCAATGCCCATTGAACGTGCTAACTCAGATCCGTTCCATGTTTGGCCGTGATAGTGCGCCAACATCGTCCAGAAACGTAGTAGCGTATTGGCCGGAATGTTTAGCCCAAATTGTGGAATGTCTCGCTCCAAAAACGTTAAGATAAAATTCTTGCGCCATGCAAAACTATCTGTATCGGATGTCGCCAAATAAGCGCGTGGAAACCCGCCACGTAGCCAGTGTATCGGCTGTGCCTCCAAACCAACTTCGGCAAGACCAAACCCACTCATGGTAATCATCTCGATACGTCCCGCTAGTGATTCTGACGATTGACGCAACAATTCAGGCGATGCGCTGCCCAAAATCAAGAATCTTGATGGCAATGGGTCACGATCAACCAACACCCGCAACAGTGGAAACAGGTCTGGGCGACGTTGGATTTCATCAATCACAATCAACCCCTCTAGGCCGCGAAGAGCCGTCATCGGTTCATCCAA
Source organism: Chloroflexota bacterium (assembly GCA_039029935.1). GTDB lineage: Bacteria > Chloroflexota > Anaerolineae > Caldilineales > Caldilineaceae. Next base: position 9,448 of record JBCCFC010000127.1, on the reverse strand, counting down.
ACGTGCCAGACTGATCGGGTCTTCCAGATCAAAGTAGTTAATCGAATCTGCTGGTACATATTGTCGTGCAAGTGTTGTCTTACCCGACTGGCGTGGGCCAATCAGGGCAGTGACAGGGCTACGGCGGAGGGCAGTGTCCATTTGTGTTTTTGCGTATGTTCTTTCGATATACATAGATGAATTATACCTTGAAATTTGGTCAAGTCAAGGCGAAATTTCAAGGTATAATTTGTAGGTAGAGGAGTGGGACCTCCGGAAGGTGTTAAATTTCTTCGAGTAAATTGAACACCTTCCGGAGGTCCCCCTGCATTTTACAATTCATTTACACAATTGTGTATCACCCCCCATGCCTCACGTCTCTATAGGGATAGAACAGAAAAAAGCAATAGACAATCAGAAAAATAACCGCTTGGTTGCCAAACAGCCAAGCAAAACCGAACCAACCGCTTAACAAACATCTATCTAGGAGGCGAATAGCCAAATGAATGTAAAATTTGTAAGAGGCACGATTTTTGTTGCCATTTTAATCTTGATGTCGATCCCATTGGTGGGGTCATCATCGGGCAATATCAACAACCGCGTAATTACGGGCATCCCTGTGATTGACAACTATATCTGTGGGTTTGGCATCTTTGCACAGAACAATCCCGTCCCGATTGATTTTGGGGCAGCGACACACACAGCCGTGCAGTCAGGTAACTGGTCAGACACAGCCACATGGGGTGGGGTACTGCCCGGCGAGGACGCCATTGTCTTGATTCCACAAGGCACGACTGTTACCGTTGACGATGTGTTCACAGCAAGTATGAAGCTCGTCACCATTGACGGCGAACTCAAATTTGCGACCAATGTCAACACCGAACTGTGGGTGGACACGCTGGTGAGCAACGCAACGGGACGGCTTGAAATTGGTACAGCCGCCAGCCCCATTGCCGGCAATGTCACGGCTCGCATCGTCTTTGCAGACTTGGGTGCAATTGATCTGGGTCAAGACCCAGCACAATTGAGTCGTGGTGCGATTCTGGGTGGCACAACGACGATGTATGGTGCGGAGGTTACGCACAACATTGCACTGGCGACGCATCCAGTCGCAGGCGAAGTGACGCTTGAACTGAGCAGCGTTCCTGTCAACTGGAATGTGGGTGATGAGCTGATTGTTACGGGTACACAAGGACCGAAAAGCGATGAGATTCGCACGATTGCAGCAATTAACGGCGCAACAGTCACGCTGAATGAGGCACTGGCACTCGACCATGTTGCGCCCTATGCAGACCTGAACGTCTATGTTGCCAACGCAACCCGCAACGTCATTTTGGAATCAGAGAATGCAGAGGTACTCCGTCGTGGGCATATCATGTTTATGCAAACGCATGATGTGGATGTCAACAACGTAGCCTTCCATGATTTGGGACGGACGGACAAGTCTATCCAACTTAATGATATTGAGTTTAACTTTGATTTGGACACAGTCGGAAATGGCAGCAACTCACCCACTGATTTCACCACGACAACTGGCCCAAGCACGAACATTCGTGGACGCTATGCCATCCATGTTCATCGAGCAGGTACAGACCCAAGTAGCTCACCAGCCGTCATTAAAGGCAGCGTTGTCATGGGTAGCCCTGGTTGGGGATTTGTGAATCACTCATCCAATGTTCATTTTATCAACAATATGGCCTATGGTGTGCAGGGTGCATCCTTCTACACTGAGGCAGGCGATGAAATCGGCACGATGCAAGGCAATATCGCCATCCGCACGGTCAACCCAAACTTCAAGCTCGACCATGATGGTGGTGCCATTGACCCAGACTTGGAAGCAGAACAGCAGAGTTTTGGCAATACAGGTGACGGCTTCTGGCTCTCTGGAAACCGTGTCAGCGTCATCAACAATATCTCCGCCGGCGCATCCGCACATGGCATCATCTTCTGGACCGATGGCCTGGTTGAACCGGATTTGGGACGTGCGGCTGTGAAGGTGAGCACACTGGCGAATGGTCATCTGATTCCAAACCGTGAGACCGTTCCGGTATGGTGGGCACCACTGGCCGAGGTCAAAGACAACGAGTCCTATAGCGCAGTCGTCGGCTTCCGTTCACGTTACATTCACTCACATACGTATATGGGGACTGTTGGTAGTGCCTTCCATGAAGCACCACCACAGGCATATATCGACACACTGGATTCAGTCTTTGATGGCATCACAGTTTGGGGGTCACGTGATGGTCTACTGATGAACTATAACGACCTCCTTTCTGTTCGCAACGCCCGTTTGATTGGTATTGGTGAAACATTTAACCACAATCTGGGTGCAACCGCAGCCATTGGTGTTGGGCTAGACTTCAATAACCCAGAGACACGTGGACCAGGGTATATTGAAAATGTTACCATCGAAGGCTATGAGATGGGCTTTATTACGCCACGTCATGATACATGGACCATCCGCAACCTGACCATGAAAAATGTCACCGACATGCTGATTCATGAGACACTGCAAGGTCCACGTACGATGACCATGGACAATGTCACCTTTGGCAGCTTGGATGGCACAGCGGTTGCGGGACGCGAGGACGAACGACGCAATATTGTGATGGATGCTGACTTTGGTGATGAGGGCTATCAACCCTACTACTTTGCTATGCCAGACCGCATCACGCTGGATGGTCAAGGCATTTACTTTAATGAGCAAGCGGCTAATTTTGTACCGCTGAAAAATAGCGAAAGTGCATTGGCCTCACTTGACCAAGGCTACATCGGTATCACCAATCAGCAAATGTTCGACACCTACGGCTTCTCATACGGTGGTGCATTCATCCCCAATGATGCCCAAACCGTGAGCTACGTCACCAACGGTGTCATCGGTTCCGCCGCACCCGCCCCAACTGTCTTCCCACCAATGGTAGACCTGCATGAGAACCCTGGTGGTGGGGACACCGATGACGACGGTGCTGGCGATGGAGCTGATGATGGCGCAGATGACGGGGCTGATGATGGTGCTGACGACGATGGTGCTGATGACGATGGTGCTGATGACGATGGTGCTGATGATGAAGGCACTGACGATGAAGGCACTGACGATGAAGGCACTGACGATGAAGGCACTGACGATGATGGTGCTGATGACAATGACGCCGATGACGAAGGTGCTGATGACGATGGTGCTGGTGACGAAGGCACTGACGACGAAGACGACCTTTATGAATGGTTTGAAATTGCTGCCCAAACAATCGACGTAACAGTTGAAAGTCTACGAGCATCAATTCAAAGTGGTCAAACCATTGCCCAAGTTGCGCAAGAAAATAGTGTGGACCTACAAGCGGTTATCGACGCTATTATCAGCACTGAACTGGCTCTCGTTGACGAATTACTCTCAGAAGGTGACATTGACGAGGAAGAAGCGAATGAATGGAAAGCCGAACTCCCAGAAGAGGCCAACGGATTTGTGACCGAGATGCTGAATGAAGATGAAGATGCTGATGAAGGCACTGATACGAACGAAGACACTGATGACGGTGAAGGTGCTGATGAAGACACCGATGACGGTGAAGGTGCTGATGAAAACACCGATGATGGTGAAGGTGCTGATGAAAACACCGATGACGGTGAAGGTGCTGATGAAGACACCGATGACGGTGAAGGTGCTGATGAAGACACCGATGACGGTGAAGGCGCTGATGAAAACACCGGTGAAGGTGATGAAGGTGATGAAGGGAATGAAGGGAATGAAGAAGGTGAAGAGGGTGACGACGTAGACGAAGGTGCAGACGAAGGTGATGATGAAGAAACCACAACGATTGCGGCTGGCGGAGACTGGTTCTGGTTCAACGTCGTCATCAACACACTGAACATTGAGGCAGATACCATGTGGTCGGCAGTCGCTGCGGGTCAGAGCTTGGCAGAACTGGCTGAGGAGAATGGCAGCAACGCTCAAGAACTGGTTGATGCCATCGTCACTGCCGAAGCCGAAATTGTTCAGGCTGCAATAACAGCAGGACTAATCTCGCAAGAGGCGGCTGATACATGGCTGGCCGAGTTGGACGAAGCAGCAACGGAGATGGTCAACGCAACGTTTGCTCGCGGTGATGAGGGTGAAGCGGGTGAAGGTGATGAGATTGATGAGGCAGGGGATAGCGTTGTACCAAACACAATTGCATCTCGCCGCCCATTCAACGTCAATCAAGTACCAGAGGCACAGACATTCACCGGAAGTCCCGCTGCGAATGACCCTGGTGATGGCAACAGCAATAGCACAATGAGCATGGTTTTTCTACCAGTGGTAAAACGCTAACGATAATTTCACCGTAACCTTTTCTCAACCCCAGCGTCATCATCATTGATTGGGTTATAGGTATATTGGTTTCTCCTTTGTTATTGAGTGTGAACACAAAAAAGTCGTTGTACAGCTTGTCCTAAACTGTACAACGACTTTTTTGTGTTTATGGTAGTTTGACCTCCGGAAGGTGTCTGGACACCTTCCGGAGGTCTGAGTCCGTCTTATGCAATATGCGTCCCATCACCCGCCAGTGCCTTGGTTATCGGCTCTTCCACCCGGCCATCGGCAAAAATGACTTTCTGCACACCCTCGGCTAGGGCTTCCGTCGCACCCATCACTTTTTTCTTCATGCGTCGTTCCGCAAACTGCATAAACTGCTCGGCCTTGCCACGCGGAATTTCACGAATCAGGCTTGACTCATCGGGGAAATCTTTCAACAGCCCTGGCACATTGCTCAGAATCACAAATGCCTCGGCATTGAATGCCGCTGCCACCATCGCAGCAGCGCGGTCGCCATCCACATTAATGGCTTCGCCTTTGTCCGATGATCCAGGGGGAGTCAACACGGGCAGGTAGCCACCACTTAACAATAAGTCTAATAGTTCTTTGTTGACGCGCTCAACAGTCCCTGTCCAGTCATCACGCAGGACCATGCGCTTGCCATTGTGACGAATCCGTAGCTTGTCCTTGCGTTTGCCCTCAAAGACACGGCCATCCAATCCACTCAACCCGACAGCGTTGATGCCCTGTAACTGGAGTTTCTCGACCCACATCTTGTTCAACTGACCACAGTAGACCATCTCAAAAATTTCCAGGGTCCGTCTGTCGGTACGTCGGCTTTCATAGCCGCTCTCGCTGGTGACAAACTGTGGTGGATGGCCTAACGCAGTGGCAACCTCATTGGTTGTTTCTGCCCCACCATGTACCAGCAGCAACGCCTGTCCCGCTTCACGTAATTTGACGATATCGGCAACAACGGCGTCTATGTTTAAGTCTTTTCCACCACCCACTTTGATGACAATCATTGGTTTTCCTTTGTTATCTCTATTGTTGCTTTTGAAGTTGTGCTTGGAGCGCAGCAATCTGTTCTTCTAGCAGGCGACGTGCGTTGACTTCATCCTCAGTACGGCGTTCAGCCTCAGCGCGAGCAGCCGCTTCCGCTTCTGCTTGCCGTTCAGCCTCAGCACGAGCAGCCGCCTCCTCTGCTACCTGTCGTTCAGCCTCAGCACGAGCAGTCGCCTCCGCTTCTGCTTGCCGTTCAGCTTCAGCACGAGCCGCCGCCGCCTCTGCTACCTGTCGTTCAGCCTCAGCACGAGCAGTCGCTTCCTCTTCTGCTTGCCGTTCAGCCTCAGCACGAGCAGTCGCTTCCTCTTCTGCACGCTGTTCGGCCTCTACACGAACTGCGACCTCTTCCTCTGGACGACGAATGTAATTGCCCAATGCATCATAACAACGGACTTGGTTTTCATGCAGACCAATCCATGCGCTAACCGGAGCCATCCACAGCCAGCCCTGTTCATTGGGTGTAATCTCAACAAAGCCGTTTGGTGTGAAATCATAGCCCAACAATTGGAAAATTTCATCCCCATTTTCGTCATACCCCGCTGTATCAACAATGATATAACAGGGAACCCCCAACCGCTCATAGGCTTCGTATTTCTCACCAAAGTCTACATGTCTGGTTGTAGGCGACGTCACTTCGAGGACAAGGCTAGGTGCTGTGCCTTCTTCTACAACATAAAATATGCCGAGTGGCTTATTTGGATTACGAACATTATAAAAAACAGATACATCGGGGGCATAGTAGCCTTCGCCATGAACACCCCAATCAATCCCAACATCGCCATAGATGCCTCTGTCAGGGATGTGCGATAGATGAACATGCATGGCAGTTTCTACATAGCTACCGATTTTATTGTGAGAGCGATTTTGCACGTGCATATCTCCTTCTTGCGGGTGCAGAAAGTCCTCCAATGTCAGTGTCACCAAGGTTCGGGTTGTGTTGCCATTGGCGTCGGTCTCATAAACCTCTCGCCAACCATAAATAACCTCCTCTTCTTTGGTAACAAATTCTAGTTCTGTTTGTTCTTTGTCTGTCGGGGCATCAGGCACAGTCTTTTGGTCTGGCATAAAATTAAAGAATAATTGTGGAGAGGGAAATCGGTTGTGTGTCTTTGGTTGCAATTGCACGGTCATGTATCGGCTCCTTTCTTTTCAAATAGTCATCACAATCTACAAGATTCGTTTTTGAACTGGGCTTTAATGCAGTACACTTGCAAAGAATATCATGATATAGGACGTTTTTCCTAAACATCGCTTACTTTTTATATTCAACAACCCACATGTCGCGTCCTCCGTCTTCTTTTGGTGGCGTCACACCAAGCTCGACCTCACTCATGCCATTGAGAAACAAGTCAATCTCAGCGCGTAAGAGCGGCCAAGGTGGGCCACCGCGATCATCGCTCGGTGTGGCATCACTCGGCATCCCCAATGTCACGACGAGTAGAGTGCCTTCGGGTGCAACAAGGTTCATGACGGCCTGAATCGTCTGCTCACGCATGTGGATAGGCAGGGCTTGGATGGTGAAGCATTCAAAGACAAAATCGAAGTGATTGTGCCACGCGCTGGGTGGGTCAAAGAGGTCTGCCACCTGATAATCAACCGTCGTCTCTGGAAACCGTTCTTTGCTCCATGAAACGGCGGTGGGGGCAATGTCAAAGGCGGTGACTTGAAAATTGCAGGCGGCCAGTGCTTCAGCATCGTCACCCAAGCCACAACCAATGACACAGGCCGTTTTGCCCGTTCCATCCAGCGGGTGGTTGCGTAGCCAGTTGGCAAAGGCTGGGCGTGGTTCACAACAAGCCCAAGGCACAGCATCAGCATCGTTCTGCGCACGTTGATACACAACATCAAACCAGCCCATTGCATCACCGCTTTCAATTCGTTTTTGAACGATGGACCGTGTTTCGTCGATAGCATTTTCGTTTGACATGAGTTTTGGATTTCCTTGTTAAAAAGTATCGCAGATTGTGTATCTGCGGGCTGACAGCAGGTTGCCAATCTGTTTTGCTGCTTAAAACAATGGAAAGTATCGCAGGTTGGCTACCTGCGTCACAGATAACCAATCTGTGATACTGGTTTCTACTTTCCTATTCAATTAAAAAATAAACAGGAAGACCAAGAAGGGTCGGAAGGTTATGATACATCTTCCTGATCTTCCTGATCTTCCTGTTCAATCAATCGGTATATAGACTATTACACTGTCAGAAGATACACTGTCAGAAGAATTTTGAGTAGTGAGCACGCCCTCGTGCGGGTCCGGCACGGGGCGTACCTACTGTTCAAAATTTAATTGACAACGTACTATTGCGGCCCAGAGGATTAAATTGGATGGAGTCCAGGAAATGTCAGAGCCGTTGTCTCCTCCCACCCCATCATCAAATTCATAGACTGGACGGCTGTCCCCGCCGCCCCCTTCATCAAATTGTCAATCGCACATAATGCGACCACGCGATTTGTTTTTGCATCAAGCTCAAAGCCAACATCTGCATAGTTGCTGCCTGACAGTATCTTTGGCTCTGGGTAGCGATAGACACCTGTCCGCTCTTTGACAATACGGACAAATGGCTCATTGCGATAGGTTTGGCGATAGGCTTTCCATAGGTCGCGCTCAGTCGTGCCTTCGTTAACAAAGAGATGAGCTGTTGCCAAAATACCGCGAACATTGTCAATCGCAGTTGCGCTCATGTGAACGTTGGGCATGCTTGCATCTGCGCCAAGTGTATTCTTATACACCTGTAGTACTTCGGCGGTGTGACGATGCCCTGTTGGTGCAAAACTGCGCATCACGCCAGAACGTTCGGGATGATGGGTGGCGTCGCTCGATTTGTTGCCGCCTTCACTGCTGCCAACTTTGACTTCGCAGATGATATCGCGACTGGTATCGACCAACCCCGCCTGAATCAACGGCAGGGTTGCCAAGTTTGTGGCGGTGGCATTACAACCAACGCCGCTCACATAGTGCGCCCCTTGAACAGCCTCGCGGTAGACTTCGGGCAATCCATAGACAAACTTTCCTAGCCAATCGACATTGCTGTGCGCCTTGCCATACCATGTACGGTAGGCGTCCTCATCACGTAGACGGAAATCCGCGCTAAGGTCCACAATGCGCTCGGCCAGCCCTGTAAATTCTTCAATACGCCCCATCGCCCCACCATGTGGCAACCCTAAAAAGAGAAAATCACATGGTTCTAGGTCCATTGCGCTGACAAATTTGAGCTTTGTCTGACCGCGCAAATTGGGATGGGTAAAGTACACAAATGAGCCAGCATTACGCTCGCTTGTTACTTGTTTGATCTCAACATGTGGGTGGCTTAACAATAGCCGTAAAAGCTCACCACCTGCATACCCCGACGCACCGACAATTGAGACATTCATGGTCATGATTTTGGATTGAGATAGGTATTATACCTATCTTCGAATAGTACACTCGACCAAATTTTTTTGGCAAATTAGCTGGTGAGGGGCTAATCCATTAATCCCTCACCAACGCAAATTCTTATCAAGAACGATAACCTGGTCAAGCTATTTTATTTATATTTTGAAATTTTATAATTTAAGTTTAAATATTTTAAGCCAATAAGGACCAGCTAATGCTCCTCGTTGGTCTATGTCCATCCGTTGGCTTTTTCCCAGCCTTCTTCAGCGACGCGGATTATAAAATCAGTCATTCGCTCGGGGATATCGACGCCTGTTGGCTTGATGCTGTTGCGGAACTCCATCGTATGGTTTACCTCATTGACAAGGAAACCACGCTCTGGGTCCTCTAACACATCAATGGCTAGAATGCCACCACCCATTGCTTTGGCTGCTCGGACACACAGTTCATTCAGCGCTGGTGTGACAGGACAGTTGCTCGATTGTCCACCTCTAGCCGTATTGGTGATCCAGTGTGGTGATGATCGATAAATCGCACAGATGGTTTCACCGCCAACAACAAAGGCCCGAATATCGCGCATTGGCTTTTCAATATACTCTTGAATATAGAAAATTGAGTGCTGATAGGAGCCAAGCGTTGTTTTGTGTTCCAGAATCGTTTCTGCGGCTTCTCGGTGCACATGTCTGAACTTCACTCGACTCGTGTGCCGTTTATTCGTGTGATGTTTTGCTCAGGCGATG